>NZ_JAMXWT010000007.1:0-139965 GCF_050958665.1 Microbacterium sp. gxy059
GGGGGGGGGGGGGGGGGGGGGGGGCGGGGGGGGGGGGCCCCCCCCCCCCCCCCCGTCCGCGCGCCGGGCGTCAGGCGTCGTGACCGGCGGCGCGGCGATGGTGCTGGATGACCTCGGCGACGACGAAGTTGAACCACTTCTCGGCGAACTCGGGATCGAGGTCGGCGTCGTGCGCGAGCTCGCGCAGCCGCGCGGTCTGGCGCTCCTCGCGGGCCGGATCGCTCGGCGGCAGGCTGTGGCGGGCCTTGAGCTCGCCCACCTGCTTCGTGCAGCGGAAGCGCTCGGCCAGCATGTACATGAGAGCGGCGTCGATGTTGTCGATGCTGGCGCGCAGGCGCAGCAGGGTGTCCATCGGATCCTCGTTCGTGTCGCTCATGCTTCGAGGGTATCCGCGATGGGGACTCCTGCCCGCGTCGGATGTCGGGCGTCGGATATAGCGTGGGGGCAGACGACGAATCCGCGTTCGAGAGGCTCGCCGATGACGACACCGCAGCAGAAGACGGCCCCCGCCGAGGAGGAGATCGCCCGCGCGCGGGCGGTGCTGAACCGCATCTCGCAGGCCTACTCGGCGAAGGTCGTGGGCCAGGAGCAGCTGCGCACGAGCCTCCTCGTGGCGCTCATCGCGGGCGGCCACGTGCTGCTCGAGAGCGTTCCGGGCCTCGCGAAGACGACCGCCGCGTCGACGCTCGCCGACACGGTCGAGGCCTCGTTCAAGCGCATCCAGTGCACGCCCGACCTCCTGCCGAGCGACATCACGGGCGGCCAGGTGTACGACGCCTCCACGGGCCGCTTCCGCACGGTCCTCGGCCCCGTGCACGCCAACTTCGTGCTCCTCGACGAGATCAACCGCTCGAGTGCCAAGACCCAGAGCGCGATGCTCGAGGCCATGCAGGAGCGGCAGACGACGATCGGCGGCGAGGTGCACCGCCTGCCGGATCCGTTCCTCGTGATCGCGACGCAGAACCCGATCGAGCAGGAGGGCACCTACGAGCTGCCCGAGGCGCAGCTCGACCGATTCCTGCTGAAGGAGATCGTGAAGTACCCGAGCCCGCAGGAGGAGTTCGAGGTGCTCGAGCGCCTCGACACGGGCGCCCTCGCCCCCGACCACCACGTGTCGGCCGACGCGACGCTCGACGACGTGCGCCTCATGCAGCAGGTCGCCTCGCGCATCCACGTCGCCCCCGCGATCCGCAACTACATCGTCGGGCTCACCTACGTCACCCGCAACCCGGGCGAGTACATCGGAGAGGAGCGCGCCCGCTACATCCGGTACGGCGCGAGCCCCCGGGGATCCATCGCGTTCCTGCAGGCGTCGCGCGCCCTCGCCCTCCTGCACGGCAGGTCGCACGTCATCCCCGAGGACATCCGCGACCTGCGGCACCTCGTGCTGCGCCACCGGGTGCTCCTCACCTTCGAGGCCGAGGCCGACGGCGTGCGCAGCGAGGAGCTCATCGACGCGATCTTCCAGGCCGTTCCGACCCCGTAGGGCGCGCATGACGGCACTGCTCACGCGGGTGAAGAGCCGCCTCTTCATCCACTCGCGCCTCACGTCGACGCACGCGCTCGACGGGGGATACGCGTCTCTGCAGCGCGGGCGCAGCCTCGACTTCGAGGATCTGCGCGCGTACGAGCACGGCGACGACGTGCGCGACATCGACTGGCGCGCCACCGCCCGGCACGGCGACCTCCTCGTCAAGCGCTCGCGGGCCACCCGCATGCACACGGTGCTGTTCGCGGTCGACACGGGCCGCGCGATGGCGGCGCTCGCCCCCGACGGGCAGCCGAAGATCGTCACCGCGATCACGGCCGTCGGAGCGCTCGGCATGCTCTCGACGCGGCACGGCGACGACGTGTCCGTCGTCTACGGCGACCGCGCGGGCATCGTGCGCACTCCCCCGCGCCGCTCGGACGGCGGCCTCGAGCACGCCCTGCGCGCCCTGCAGCGCGCGGCCTCCCCGCAGGCGGCGGCGAGCGACCGCGCGGGGCTCCTCGGCGCGATCACCCGCACCGTCTCGCGGCGCATGATCCTCGTCGTGGTCACCGACGAGGCCCCCATCTCGCCAGACGACGAGCGCCTGCTGCGCCGCCTGCAGGTGCAGCACGACGTGCTGTGGCTGACCGTGCGCGACGCCGACCCCGTCGCCCCCTCGGGGGATCCGCGCGGCCGCCGAGACGCCGACAGCGGCTGGGCCGTGCCCGCCTTCCTGCACGGCGACCCCGCCGTGCTCGCCGAGCTCGCCAGGGAGCGCGCCGAGGGCGACCGCGCCCGCGCGCACCTGCTCGAGCGCCTGGAGATCGACCACGCCGAGCTCGCGGGCGAGTCGGAGGCCGTCGCTCCCCTGCTGTCGCTGCTCGCGAGGAGGTCGCATGGACGCTCCTGAGCAGCTCTATCCCCCCGCGCAGTACGGAGGCGGGTGGATCCTCCTCGCCCTCGCCGTGCTCGCCGTCATCGCGGGCGGCGCCTGGCTGCTGTGGGCGCTGACCCGGCCGCCCCGGCCGGAGGACCTCCGCGACGCGACGCCTCCGCCGCTGCCCGTCGGAGCCGCCCTCGAACGGCTGAGGGACGACCACCTCGCGCAGATCCAGGGCATCGAGGACGCGTGGCGGCGAGGCGAGATCACCGCGCGGCAGGCCCACTACGACCTCAGCCGCGTGACGCGCGCCTTCGTGAACGCCTACACGGGCCTCGAGACGCCGGTGCTGTCGCTCGACGAGCTCGCCGCGCGCGGCGTGCATCCCGCGCTCCTCGACGCCCTCGAGCGCCACTACTACCCCAGCCTGTTCCGCGACGACGTCGTCATCGATCCGGCAGCGGGCGCCGATGCGGCGCGCAGGGTGGTGACCGCATGGCACTAGAGCACGTGTGGATCCTCGTCGCCCTCGCCGCGCTCCTCGTCGCCGCGGTCGCCGCCGGTCTGCTGCTCGGCGGCCGCCGCCCGCGCCGCGACGCGGCAGACGCCCCGGCGGTCGCGCGGGCGGAGCGCGTCGCCCGCCTCGACGCCACCCGGCGCGCGGTGCGGCGCCGCACGGCCGCCCTCGCCGCCGTCGCGGGCCTCGCGGTCGTCGGCGGCCTCGCCGCGGCCGCCGTCGCGGCGCGGCCGATGTCGACGCAGACGATCGTGCCCGAGAACACGAGCCGCGACATCATGCTCTGCCTCGACGTGTCGGGATCCATGACCGACGTCGACGCCGAGGTCGTGCAGGTCTTCGAGCAGCTCGCGCGCGGCTTCGAGGGCGAGCGCATCGGGCTGACGATCTTCAACTCGTCGGCCGTGCAGGTGTTCCCCCTCACCGACGACTACGCGTTCGTCGCCGAGCACCTGCAGCGCATCCGCGAGGGCTTCACGGGCTACGAGAGCAACCCCGAGCACTGGGCAGGCACCCTGGAGGGCGCCGGATCCTCGCTCATCGGCGACGGCCTCGCCTCCTGCGCGATGCGCTTCGACCACGACGACGAGGAGCGCTCGCGGTCGATCATCCTCGCCACCGACAACGAGCAGGTGGGATCCGGCATCGTCGACCTCGACGAGGCTGCCGCCTTCGCGGCGGATCGCGGGATCCGCGTCTTCTCGATCGATCCCGTGACCGACACGGAGGGCGAGACGGCCACGGCCCTCGCCGCGGCCGCCCGGCACACGGGCGGCGCCGGATACAGCCTGCGGGGGACCACGACCGTCGCCGACGTCATCGACGAGGTGCAGAAGGAGGAGGCGCGCGCCATCGCCGGGATGCCCGAGACCGTGCGCACCGACGCACCCGCGCCGTGGATCGTCGTGCTGCTCGCCGCCGCGCTCGCCTCGATCCTCGTCGCCTGGAGGATACGCGCATGAGCTTCCTCCCGATCCTGCCTCCCCTGCTGCTCGCCCTCGTCGTCGTGCCCGCGCTCGCCCTCACCGTCTGGCAGCTCGTGCGGGCGCGCGGCGCGGCGACCCGCACCGCGTGGGCGCTGCGCGTCGCGCTCGTCGTCGTCTGCGGGCTCCTCGCGCTGCGCCCGGGGCTGCCGGACGGATCCGCGCGCACCGTGGCCGCCGACGTCGACGTGTTCGTCGTCGTCGACAGCACGACGAGCGTGATGGCCGAGGACTGGGGCGACGGCGAGCCGCGCATCGAGGGGGTGCGGGCCGACGTGCGCGCGCTCGCGGAGGCCTATCCGGGGGCGCGGTTCTCGCTCATCAGCTCCGACAACAGCGCGACCGTGCGCCTGCCCCTCACCACCGACCGCGGCGCCCTCGCCGTCTCCGCCGACGTGCTCACTCCGCCCGTGACCGTCTACGCCACGGGCAGCTCGATCGCGGTCGCCGCGCCCCTCCTCGCCGAGACGCTCGAACGGGCGGCGGAGACCTCGCCCGACCGGGCGCGGCTCGTGTTCTACCTCGGCGACGGCGAGCAGACGATCGACGCCCCGCCCGAGTCGTTCGCCGACAGCGCCGAGTGGGTCGACGGCGGCGGCGTGCTGGGATACGGCACGGCCGAGGGCGGAGAGATGCGCCGCGTCACGGGCGTCGTCGGCGCGGACGACGCCGGCAGCCGCGACGACAGCTACCTCCAGTACCAGGGCGAGCCGGCCCGATCCGTCATCGACGAGCAGAACCTCCAGGCGATCGCCGACGAGCTCGGCGTCGCCTACCAGCACCGCACGGCAGGCGACGAGCCGACGTTCCCGCCCGCTCCCGCCACGACCACGACGACCGACGACGACACGGCCTCCCGCGCCGAGCTGTCGTGGGTCCTCGGCATCGCGGCCGCCGCGCTGCTCGCCGCCCTGGCGGGCATCGACGCCGGCCGCATCCGCCGCGTGCGCACGAGCGCGCGCCCGACCGGGGAGGGCGCGTCATGACCGTTCCGGATCGCCTCTCGGCCCTCGCCCGCAGCCGACGTCGCGCGCGCGTCTGGGGCATCGCGATCGGCATCCCGCTCGCGCTCGTCGGCCTCGCGCTCGTCGCGAAGATCCTCACGATGTACGCCTTCGCCCACCAGACGCTCGCCGCCTACGATCGCGAGGACGCGCCGGCGGCGGTCGCGGCGGCGGAGTCGCAGCAGGCCGTCAACCTGTTCGAACGGTGGCGCGCCCCGTACAACCTCGGCACCTCGCTGGCGCTCGCCGATCGCCTGCCCGAGGCGCGCGGCGCCCTGGAGAGCGCCCTCGACCTCGCCTCTGGCCTCGACGTCTGCCCCGTCGGCATCAACCTCGCGCTCGTGATCGAGCGCCAGGGCCTCGCGGCGCAGCAGCAGGATCCCGATCAGTCGGCCGCGCACATGGCCGACGCGCTCGCGGTCCTCGACGCCCTGCCGGAGGAGTGCGCGAGCGAGGAGGCCGCCGAGACGTCGCCCGACCCCGAGCGCGACCCCGACCAGATGATGACCGACCTGCGCGAGCGCCTCGAGCAGGCGCCTCCCCCGCCCGATCCGTCCGACGATCCCTCCAACGACGAGGAGCCGGAGGGCCCAGAGGGGCCGGAGGACGACAAGCTCGGCCAGCTGGAGGAGCAGCTCGAGAAGGGCGCCGAGCAGCGCGAGGCGCGCGACCAGCGCGGCGACGGAGACGGCGAGAACGACGGATTCCCGGAGGGGGACAAGCCGTGGTGACCGAGCACGAGCAGCGGGCGCACGCCAACCGCCACCTGTCGCGCGACTACCTCGCGAGCCGGGTCGGCGCGCCTCCCGTGCCGCCGCCTGGCGGCTACCGGGGCGTGCGGCGCTTCCCCTCGGATCCGTCGCAGCTGCCGCCGCCTGGCGCCCCTGCCGTGCCGCCGCGCGCCTCCGCGCCGCGGCCCCGCGCGCACCCGCTCGGATGGATCGCCCTCATCGGGGTGCTCCTGTTCGTCCTCGTCCTGCTCCTCGTCGCGCTCTCGGCGGGCCCCGGCGGCGTGTTCTCCACGGGCATGCTCATCGGGCAGCTCATCGTCGTGGGTCTCGTCGCGGCCGGCCTGTGCGTCCGGAGGGCGCGGCTGGTCGCGTCCATCGCGCTCACGGTCGCGCTCCTCGCCAACATCGGCACGGTCGGCGCGGCCTCCGCGGCGCTCGCGCCCCTCTCCCCCGCCCCGTTCGCCGGCGGCGCGGAGCGAGCGGGTCCGGGCGCGGTCTATCCGGGCAAGCACGACGTCGATCCGACGACCGTGCTCGAGGCGGCGCCCCTCGAGGAGACGCAGGCCGAGGGGGACGCGCTCATGGCCGAGGTGCGCGAGGCGCTCAGCGACCGCTTCGGCGTGACCTGGGTGCAGACGACCGATCCGATCACGCGCTACGAGCGCAACGGCTACGGGGGCGAGTCGCTGCTGCAGGAGTACCGCGGCGCCATGTGGGCGACCGAGCAGCCGGTGCAGGGGTACGAGCACAAGCTCGCGGTCATCGACGAGATCAACCGGGTGCTGGCGGCGTCCGAGCACTATCCGCCGATGTTCGCCCTGAACGATCCGACGCAGAGCCGTCAGGACGACGAGGTGCTCGAGCAGTTCTACGGCACGACGGATCCCCGCACGCAGGCCGTGTGGGAGTGGGTGACGAGCCGCGACTACGTGCTGTCGTCGACGGGCCACGTGGCGAGGCCGCCGCTGTTCTACGCGACGATCACCGACCTGTCGAACGACCCGACGGGCGAGTTCCGCCGCGGCGCCGACGGGACGGATGCGCCGCCGGAGGGCCTGCAGCTGCTGTTCCTCGCCCGCGAGCAGCTGAGCGAGGACGACCGCGCGGCGTTCGAGGAGGGCACCCGGGGCGGCCCGCCGCCCGACTCCGCCGTCGTCGAGGAGGGAGACGAGGAATGACCCGGATCTGGTCGCTCGCGCGGATCGCGGTGGCTCTGCTCGCGCTCGGGACCCTCGTGTTCCAGTTCGCGCACGACCTCTCGTACGTCGTCGCCGCCGAGGAGCCGTACGCCTCGCACGTGCCCACGTTCGCGTGGAACTTCGCCAGCTTCTTCACGAACCAGTCGAACGTGATCGCGGCCGCGTTCCTGCTGCTCGCGGCGTGGTGGTCCCTCGCGCGGCGAGACGGCGGCGAGCGCCCTCCGGTCTGGCTCGCGGCGCTGCAGGTGGTCGCGGCGACCTTCATGACGGTCACGTGCGTCGTCTACAACGTGCTGCTGCGCGGCACCGACACGGCGGGCGGGGTCGCCCCGCACGTCGAGTGGTCGAACGAGGTGATGCACGTCGTCGTGCCGGCGTTCGTCGTGCTCGACCTGCTGCTGATGACCGTGCCGCGGCGGGTGTCGTGGCGGCTGCTCATCGTGCTCGTCGCCTATCCGGCGCTGTACGCGGCCTACTCGCTGCTGCGGGCGCCGTTCGTGACGGCGCCCGTCGGCGGCGCGGCGGTCTGGTACCCGTACCCGTTCCTGGATCCGCAGGCGCAGGGCGGCTGGGGCGGCGTCGCGCTCTACGTCGCCGTGCTCGCGGCGGCGGTCACCGCCATCGGGGCCGTCTTCGTCGCGTACGCCCGGTGGCGGGTGGGGCGTTCGGAACGGAGAATGACGCCATGACCATGCACGATCCGGTGCACCCCGGCGCCATCCTGCGCGAAGACGTGCTCGGCGAGCTCGACCTCACGGTCGCGGAAGCCGCGGCACGCCTCGGCGTCTCGCGCGTCGCGCTGAGCCGGGTGCTGCACGAGCACGCCCGCGTCTCGCCGTCGCTGGCCGTGCGCCTGGAGGAGGCGGGCGCGGGAGATGCCCGCACCTGGCTGGCCCTGCAGACCGCCCACGACCTCGCCCGCGAGCGCGCGGCGGGCCGCCCGGAGGTGCGCCCCCTCGACGCGGCGTGACGCCCTGCGGCGGGTCGTCGGGCGGTGGCGCGCCCCGAGCGCATGTCTCACCTTCTGCGGAAGAGGCGATCCGATTCCCGCGCTTCGCGAGACATGGGCCAGGTGCGCGGCGAACCATGTCTCACGTTGGGTGGGTATGAGGCGCGCATACCCGCCGAAAGCGAGACATGCCCTCCCCGCCCGCGATCCGGTTGGGCCGCCGAGAACTGCGGCCTCGCGGCGGAGGCGACGTCCCCTGGTGCGCCACCGGGGTGACGAGCCGCCGTTCCGCCGGAGGGATCGGGAACAGCGGACGGGATCCACGCCCTCCATCCGCCACCGGCGAGATCTCCGCCGGAACGGGGCGCGCGGGGTCCCCTACCCGTCCTGCCGCCGCACGATCTCCGCGATCCAGAGGGGAGCGAAGGGCGACGTGCAGTTCGGCGGCGTCGGATAGTCCTTGAGCACCTCCAGGCGCTCGCCGATGTCGATCGCGCGGGCGCGCAGGTCGGGGTGCGAGATGCCGATCTGCGCGAGGCAGCTGTTCATCTCCCACTGCAGGCGCGACGGGGCGTCTGCCATCTCGGCCTCGATGCGGTCGAGGAGGCCGGGCAGGTCGAGCCCGTCGGGGTCCTTCGCGATGCGCGTCTGCGTGAGCGCCCAGCCCGCCGCCGCGATGTCGGGATCCGGATCCGCGAACCACGCCGCGCGCAGCGGCTCGGCGTGCGGCCCCTTCTTCACGACGTACGCGAGGAGCCAGTCGACGACCTTCGGATAGCGGGCCTCGCGCAGCATGGCGTCGAGCTGATCCGCGGCGAACTCCTTCGGACGGCCGACGAGCAGGGCGAGGAGGCGCGCGTTCGTGTCGCCCGTCGCCCAGAGATCCTCGGCGAGCGGCTGCTGCGTCTTCAGGCGCTTCGCGACGGCACGCAGCTTCGTGAGGTTCACGCCGTGATCGTCGCCGTGCCTCTCGTTGACGGCCCGGATCTTCGGATCCTCGAGCCCGCGCAGCTCCTCGAGGATCGCGGGCACGCGTTCGTCGCTCATGCGCCCACGGTAGCCGGGAGGGCGCGGCGGGCCCCTATTCCTCCCCGAGCTCGAGCCGCATCTCCCACTCGAGCCCGTACGGCGGGAGGGGGTACTCGGCGCGGTGGCCCGTGTCGACGAAGCCGCGGCGCGTGTAGAACGCGATCGCGCGGGGGTTGTCGGCGTGCACGTGCAGGGTGAGCCTGTCGTCGAGCTCGCGCGCCCAGTGGATCACGAGGTCGAGCAGCGCGTCGGCCACGCCCCGGGCGGCGCCGCGGGCGTCCGGATCCACGAAGACGCCCACGAGCATCGGCCCGAGCGCCTCGTCGATGTAGCCGCGCATCACGCCCAGCCAGCGGCCGTCGGCGTCGATGGCCGCGAATCCTGCGTCGCCGTGCCGCTCGACGCGCGCCGCCCGATCGCGCCAGACCTCGTCCGGCAGCGACTGCGCGTGGTCGAGGGTCTCGCCGAAGGCGATGGGCGTGTCCGCGAGCATCCGCAGGCGGATCTCCCGGTACTCCTTCCAGTCGTCCGCTCCGAAGGGCCGCACCGCGAAATCCGTCATGCCTCCCATCTCACCATCCCCCGGCCGTCCGCACCCCCTCGGAGGTGCGATCACCCGTGCACGACGACGCCGATCCGCACCCCAGCGGATCCAGAACACGCGAGAATCCCCGCATCTCACACCGCGCAGCACACGGATTGGCGTCGTCGTGCATACCGCGCGCCCGCGCAGCACGGCACCGCCTCGGCCGACAACGCACCGCGCACCGCGCACCGCGCACGCGTTGAAGATCTCGCGACCCAGCCGATGCGCAACGACGCCATTCCCCACCCGGCCGGATCCGAGACCCGCGGGAATCCGCACTTCTCACGCAACGCAGCGCACGAATTGGCGTCGTCCTGCACGACACCACGTCCGCACCACCGCGGAAAGCGGGGCCGGGCGACGCACGCCCGACCCCGCTCGCCTCCGCGCCTCAGGCGGGGCGCACCTTCGGGGCGGGCACCGGGGGCGCGGTCGCCGCGGGCGTCTCGTCGAGGCGGGCGAGCGCCTCCTCGATCGCGCGGTCGAGCTGCGGGTCGCGCTCGCCGAACAGATCGGCGGGCGTGTGCACGACCTCGATGTCGGGATCCACGCCGTGGTTCTCGACGCCCCACTCCTTGCCCTCGAGCCAGTACGCGTAGCGCGGCTGCGTCACGCGCGTGCCGTCGACGAGGTCGAAGCGGCTGTCGATGCCGACGACGCCGCCCCAGGTGCGCACGCCGACGACCGGGCCGATGCCCAGCGCCTGCGCGCGGGCGTTGACGATATCGCCGTCGGATCCCGAGAACTCGTTCGCGACCAGCACGACGGGGCCGCGCGGAGCCCGGTCGGGGTCCGGGATCATCGACGCGTACTGGCGGGCGTGCGTCCAGGCGATGACGCGGGTGGCGAGGCGCTCGATGACGAGCTGGCTCGTGTGCCCTCCGCGGTTGTAGCGCACATCGGCGACGATGCCCTCGGCGGCCGCCGCCGTCCGGAGATCGCGGTGCAGCTGCGCCCAGCCGGGGCTCGCCATGTCGGGCACGTGCACGTATCCGAGGCGCCCTCCCGAGACGCGAGCCACGTACTCGCGACGCGAGCGCACCCAGTCCTGATAGCGCAGAGGCTCCTCGTCCGCGAGCGGCACGACCACCACGCGGCGGTCCGCCCCGTCGCGGCGCAGCGTCAGCTCGACGGGCTTGTCCGCGGCGCCGACCAGCTGCGCGCCGGGGCCCGCGACGGGATCCACGGGGGCGCCGTCGACGGCGACGACGACGTCGCCCTCCTCCGCGCCGACGCCGGGCTGGCGCAGCGGGGAGCGCGCCCCGGGGTCGCTCGACTCCCCGGGGAGGATCCGCGTGATCCGCCACCCGTCGTCGGCGGGCTCGAGGTCGGCGCCGAGGAATCCGAGGCGTCGCGACGCGTCGCCCGGAGACGAGGCGGGGATGACGTAGGCGTGCGACGTGTTCAGCTCGCCGACGTGCTCCCAGAGGATGTCGACGAGGTCGTCGTGGGTGCGGGCGAGGGGGACGACCTCGCGCCAGCGGGCCGTCGCGGCCTCCCAGTCGACGCCGTCCATGTCGGACCGCCAGAAGTGGTCGCGCATGAGGCGCGCGTTCTCCTCGAACATCTGCCGCCACTCGGCCCGCGGATCGAGCTCGAAGCGCAGGCGCGACAGGTCGACCTTCACGGGCTCGTCCTTCGACTTGGCCTTGCGCGCCGCGTCGACGACCACGACATCGGATCGGCGCCGCACGACGAGCTTCCGGCCGTCGCCCGAGACGGACAGCGCGTCGACGCCCTCCCAGACCGTCCACGCCTCGCGGTCGTCGAACGACCAGCGCTCGATGCGGTTCGGCTGCCGGTCTCCGGCGACGCCGGCGCGGCGGGATCCCAGCACGCCGACGTCCTCCCCCTCGGCGATCCAGACGATGCCGCCGTCGGTCGCCGCGAGGTCGCGGTAGGCGGCGGAGGGCACGGGGAACGCGACGATCCGCTGCTCGGCGCCCTCGGCGTCGAGGCCGGGCGACGCGGGCGCGCCGCTCTTCTTCTGCTCGTCGCCGTCTGCGTCTCCCGCGGGGCGCCGCCAGCCCTGGGCGGTCGGTCCGAAGGGAGCGGGCTCCTCGGCCGACAGGGGGATGAGCCAGGGCCGCGTGGATCCCGAGAACGCGAGGTCGAACGCCTGCTGGTTGTACTCGGGGTCGAAGGTGCGATCGGAGAGGAGCACGATGTGCTTCCCGTCGCGGGTGATGTCGGGCGAGCGGTCGTGGAACTGCCCCGACGTGAGCTGCCGGGGCGCGGCGCCCTCGTCGCGGGTGTCGAGGATCCACACGGCGTGCAGCTCGCTCTCGCCGCTCGTCGGCTGCGACCACACGAGGTAGCGTCCGTCGGGCGAGAAACGCGGTGTGAGCGACTCACCCTGCGTGGAGCGCTGCACGTCGCGCGCGGTCCCCGAAGCGACGTCGATGAGGCGGATCCACCCGTCGTGCGAGATCGCGGCGAGGCGCTCGCCCGCGGGGTCGGCGGCGAGGTGCAGCACGCGGCCGAGCTGGCCCGTGAGCAGCGGCCAGGCGTCGTCTCCGGCGGACCCGTCGAGGGGCGCGATCTCGATGCCGTCCTCGCCCTCGGCGTCGGTGACGAAGGCGGCGCGGCCCGTGGATCCGAGCACGAGGGGCTCGCGCACGCGCACGCCGGAGTCGGCGGCGAGGGCGCGAGCGGGTCCTTCGCGGTGGGCGATCCAGAACGCCTTGCCGCGCCAGGCGACGACGCTCGCCTCGCCGGTGTCGTCGGAGGCGATCCGCGTGAGGTTGCGGGCCGGGTCGAGCGGCTCGTGCTCTGGCTCGACGCCGGGCAGCGACACGTCGATGGTGCGCGGCTCGCCGTCCAGCCCGTCGAGCAGGCGGATCCGCCCGCGGCTGTGCCAGACGATGCGGCGCCCGTCGGTGGTCGCGTCGCGCACGTATCCGTCGTCTGAGGTCTGGAACGTGATCTGCCGGGGCTCTCCCTCGCCGGGCGTCTCCCAGGCCCAGAGGTTGGCCTGCTCGTCGGCGCGGTCGGGGAACCGCGCGGCGCGGTCGGAGGCGACCACGAGCGCGTCGCCGACCCACATCGGGTCGGTGAGGGCGGCGTGCTCGTCGCGCAGCAGCGGCTGCCAGACGTCGCCGTCGGCGCGCAGCCAGAGCTTCGGCGCGGTGCCGCCGCGGTAGCGCTTCCACCAGGCGGGCGGGCGGCTGCCTGGCGTCGTGAGGGCGACGCGGCCGTCGGCGTGCACGGCGATCCCCGAGGCCATGCCGTGCTCGAGGCGGCGCACGCGCCCGTCGATCGAGACGGCCTTCACGACCGTGTGGCGCGAGTTCTGCTCGCCGGCGTTGGAGGCGATCAGCACCTCGCCGTCGGCCGTCCACCCGAGCAGCAGCGTCGACTGCGCGCCGGAGTAGGTGAGGCGGGTGACGGATCCGCTCGCCAGGTCGGCGAGCATCGCCTCCGGGTGGCCGTCGCGCAGCGACACGAACGCGATGTGCGCGCCGTCGGGCGAGAACCGGGGCTGCCGGACGGGCGCGTGATCGCTGGTGAGCCGCCAGGCGCGGCCTCCCTCGACGGGCGCGACCCAGATGTCGTCGGCGGCGGTGAAGGTGATGAGGTCGTCGTGGATGTGCGGATAGCGCAGGTACGCGGAGCTCATGGGGTCAACGTATCCCCGAAGCGCCGACCGCGGGGCGGGGCGCGGGGAATTCATCCGGGGCGATCCCCGCGGACGACGAAGCGGCGCGGGGATCCGTCGGATCCCCGCGCCGCCCGTACGTCTCGTCGTCAGTCGACGAGGTCATGGCGCACGATGACCTCATCGCGGCCGGGGCCGACGCCGATCACCGAGATGCGCGTGCCGCTCATCTCCTCGAGCGCGAGCACGTAGTCCTGCGCGTTCTTCGGCAGGTCGTCGAAGGTGCGGGCGCCGGTGATGTCCTCGGTCCAGCCGGGGAACTCCTCGAGGATCGGCGTCGCGTGGTGGAAGTCGCTCTGGTTGACGGGGACCTCCTCGAAGCGCTCGCCGTTCACGTCGTAGGCGACGCACACGGGGATCGTCGGGCGGCCGGTGAGCACGTCGAGCTTCGTGAGCACGAGGTCGGTGATGCCGTTGATGCGCGTCGCGTAGCGGGTGATGGGCGCGTCGTACCAGCCGACGCGGCGCTCGCGGCCCGTCGTGGTGCCGTACTCGTGCCCGCCCTCGCGCAGCCAGTCGCCGTCGGCGTCGAACAGCTCGGTCGGGAAGGGGCCGGCGCCGACGCGCGTCGTGTAGGCCTTGACGATGCCGACGATGCGGTCGAGGCGGTTCGGGCCGACGCCGGATCCCGTGGATGCGCCGCCCGCGGTCGCCGACGACGACGTGACGAACGGGTAGGTGCCGTGGTCGATGTCGAGCATCGTGGCCTGGCCGCCCTCGAACACGACGACCTCGCCGCGCTCGAGCGCGTCGTTCAGCAGCAGCCCCGTGTCGCACACCATGGGGCGCACGCGGTCGGCGTACGAGAGCAGATCCTCGACGATCTCGTCGACCGTGATGTCGCGCCGGTTGAACACCTTCACGAGCAGGTGGTTCTTCTGCTCAAGGGCGCCCTCGACCTTCTGCCGCAGGATCGACTCGTCGAAGAGATCCTGCATGCGGATGCCCATGCGGTTGATCTTGTCGGCGTAGGTGGGGCCGATGCCGCGCCCGGTGGTGCCGATCTGCCGCTTGCCGAGGAAGCGCTCCTGCACCTTGTCGAGGGTGCGGTGGTAGTGCGTGATGACGTGCGCGTTGGCGGAGATGCGCAGCTTCGAGATGTCGATGCCGCGCGCCTCGAGCGCATCGAGCTCCTGGAACAGCACCTCGAGGTCGACGACGACGCCGTTGCCGATGACGGGCGTCACGCCGGGCGAGAGGATGCCGGACGGGAGGAGGTGCAGGGCGTACTTCTCGTCGCCGATGACGACGGTGTGCCCGGCGTTGTTGCCGCCGTTGAACTTCACCACCCAGTCGGTGCGCTCGCCGAGCAGGTCGGTGGCCTTGCCCTTGCCCTCGTCGCCCCACTGGACGCCCACGATCACGATTCCCGGCATGGCTAGCCCCCTGAAAGCTCGGGTGTTGGACACCTCATCCTATCGGGAGGGTGCGACAGCACGAGGATCCGGGGATCGCGAGGCGACGCGGAGAGCACCCTGCGGATCCCTGCGGACCCCTCCGCGACGCCTCGGGGCGCCCCGGTCAGGCCCGGCCGACGCCGCGGCTGAACGACTGGCCGGCCTCGACGCCGTCCTGCATCTCCATGAGGCGCAGCGCCTCGTAGGCCTGAAGCGCCTCGACGGGCGAGTCGGCGTGCGCGAGCACCCGCCCGAGGACGAGGGCGTCCTCCGCGGCCTCCTCGAAGCCGGCGCCGGTCATCGGCGTCTGCGCGTGGGCGGCGTCGCCGAGCACCGCGACGCGTCCGGATGCGACCTGCTGCGGCACGTACTCCGTGATCGGCGTCGCGATGACCTCGCGGTCGCGGAAGGCCTCGATCACGCCCGAGCGGGAGGGCTCCGCCCACTGCGCCGCACGGCGGATCATCGCGTCGTAGACCTCGTCGGGGATCGCGGAGGCGCGCGGCGTGTGCAGCGCCTCGGTTCCGCGGATCGCGCCGATCTCCCGCAGGAGCCGGTTGTGGCCGGGGTCGAACCAACCCCAGCCGTAGCGGCGCACGCCGCCGTCGGCCTCCATCAGCGGGTAGGTGGCGAGCATCTCGCCCCCGCGCATGTCGAAGTCCGGGCCGCCGATGCGGCCGGCGAGGCCCGCGGGCAGCTCGGACTGGCCGAGCCACACGACGTAGCCGGCGTAGTCGGCGACGGGGTGGGTCTCGTCGACGTGACGGCGCACGATGCTGCGGCACCCGTCGACCCCCAGCACGATCTCGGCCGCGCGAACGGATCCGTCCTCGAGCGTCACGCGCGCCTCGTCGGCGTCCTGCGCGACGCCGACGACGCGGGCGTCCTCGACGATCTCGATGCGCGGATCCGCGTCGGCGGCCGTGCGGAGGGCCGAGTACACGTCCCACCACGCCTGGGGATAGGTGCCCTGCTGCAGGGCGCGCTCGCCGAGGGTGCGCTCGACGATGTCGTAGGCGTCCGCGGGCATGAGCCGTCGCAGCGCGCGTCCCGCGGCGCGGATGGCGACGCCGCGCTGCGTGCGGCCGGCGGTGCGCTCGAGCACGGTGGACGAGCGGCCGATGTTCGAGAGCGAGAGGGCGGTCGCGAGGCCGCCGAGGGAGCCGCCGACGATGATCGTCTCGGCGCGCGAGGAGGTGGTGGGGTCGTTCGGAGTCGACACGGTGCTCTCTTCTGGAGGAAGCGGAAGGGGATCCGCCCGGGCTCGGGCGGGGCGGGCGAGTCCGCGGGGTTCCGCGGCGTCGGGCGCGACGGCCCGGCGGAGCGGTGAGACAGCATGGCGCCAGCAGACGGGAGGGATCCCCCGGTGGCGGCCGAGATCAGTCGATCGTCATCACCTGTTGTTTAACCTGGGTCGGATCGGACCCACCCTCCGGAGGGCGCACGGGGCTCCCTCGCCCCGGCGCCGGTCGGCCGCGTCGCGGAAAGGCACCCGAGCCGGGCCGGAGAGATGCCTTTCCGGAACCCGGGGCGCGCGGAGACGAGCCGAGTCGCAGAAACGCACCCCTCCCGCCCCGCGAGCGGTGCCCTTCGCCGACTTGGAAGACCTCGCCCCGCCGAATCGCAGAAACGCACCCCGAGCCGGGCCGGATGGATGCCTTTCCGAGACCCGGGGCGCGCGGGGACGACCCGCGTCGCGGAAACGCACCCCCGGCCGGCGCGGAACCCGGCGCCAGCCGCCGTCTCGCGCGGCGGCCGGCGCGGCGAACCGGGCCGCCCGCCGAGCCGGATCCCCTACTCCGCCGCGCGCTCGGGCTCGGCAAGCACCCGCGTGAGCACGGGGCGCGTCGCGACGAGCGCGAGCCGCACGAGAGCGACGCCCGCGGCGAGGCACACGACGATGACGAGCACCGACAGCGGCGCGACGATCATCGCGAGCCCCACGACCGGGAACACGAGCAGCCCGCCCGCCAGGGCCGCGACGATCATCGTGAACAGCAGAGGCGACATCGTCGAGCGCACGCGCGCGCTCTCCATCACCTCGCGCGGCATCCCCATGCGGTCCGACGCGACGAAGACGGCACGGCGGTCGAGGATCGCCGCCGCCTGGTTGACGCCCACCGAGCAGGCGACCATGAGGAACGACACGACGAGGGTGATCAGCACGCCCGTGCGGATGTCGTCGGCGAGGAACATCTCCGGCCCGGCCATGTCGCCGGCGTCGATGCCGCCCGCGAACGCCATGCCGGATCCGCCCACGACCGCGATGAACGTCGTCATCGCGATGCCGCCGACCTGCCGCCAGGCCGCCTTCGGCGACTCGAGCACGGTGCGCGCCGCGATGAGGTGCCGCGCGTCCTTCGCCCGCCTGGCCTGCCCGCGGGCGTGCACGCCGACGAGCCACGGGCCGATGATCCCGAGCACCCCGACGCCCGCCGCGAAGACGCCCGCGAGCACGAGCATCATCGCGAGGGCGCTCCCCAGGGCCCCGAGCTGCCCCAGCACGACGGATCCCGCGATCACGACGACGGCGGCGATCGCGGCGCGGATCCACCGCATGCGCGGCACCTCCTGCTTCGTGCGCACGCCGAGGGGCGAGATGTTCACGCGGCGCAGGCCGACCGCGGCGCTGAGCGCGGCCACGATCGCGACGCCCGCGGCGACCGCGAGGAGGATCCACGGGCCGACCCACAGCGATCCGGCGCCGATCGCCTCGCCGCGGAACGGGATGAGGCCGACGAGCGGGATGAGCGCCGCGTAGAGCAGGATCCCCGCGACGGCGCCGATGATCGCGACGACGGTCGACTCCAGGACCGTCATGACCGTGACGAAGCCGGGCGTCGCGCCGAGGAGGCGCAGCGTCGCGAGGCGGTCGTCGCGGCGACGGGCGGAGAGGCGCGCGGCGGATCCGCCGAGGGACAGCAGCGGCACGGCGAGGAGCGCGAGGGCGAAGACGCTGAGCACGCGGTAGATGAGGACGAACCCGTCGTCGTCCATCGGCCACCGCCAGAACATGAGGGCGCCGCCCGCGACGACGAGCAGCAGCGCGGTGGTCACGGCGAACGCCGTGGCTGGCAGCGCGATCGTCGCGATGCTCTGCGCGCCGGGACGGGACAGGTGCCAGGTGAGGCCGGCGGCGCTCCCCCGGCGTCCGGTGCGGGCGAGCGGCTCCGGCGGAGCGGCGAGGGTCGCGGAGGTCATCGCGCGCCTCCCTCGGAGAACGGGGCGGGGGATCCGGGGGCGGGGTTCTGCGCCGCCGGGAACGCGGGTGCCTGCGCGACAGGGAACGCGAAGGCCTGCGTCGCGGGGGATCCGGGAGCCTGCGCGGGCACGGCGTGCGGGTCGGCGTACAGGGAGCCAGCGGGGGCAGCGGGCGCGGCGTGCGGGTCGGGCGCTCCAGGAGCCTGCGCCGGAGCCGCGAACCCGACAGCGGAGCCGCCGGGCGCACCCGCGGATCCCTGCCCTTCGTCCCCCACGACGCGCCCGTCGCGCAGGCGGATCGTGCGGGTGCAGCGGGCGGCGACGCCGGGGTCGTGGGTGACGACGACGAGCGCGTGGCCCTGCCGCAGGGTGGAGTCGAGGAGCGCGGTCATGACGTCGGCGGAGGTGGCGGAGTCGAGGGCGCCGGTGGGCTCGTCGGCGAAGATCACGTCGGCGCCGCCGGCCTGCGCGCGGGCGATCGCGACGCGCTGGGCCTGACCGCCGGAGAGCTGGCCGATGCGGCGATCCTCGAGCCCCGCGAGCCCGAGGGCGGCGAGCCACTGCGCGGCGTGCGCCTCGGCGGCGCGGCGCGGATGGCCGGCGAGCATGAGGGGCAGGGCGGCGTTCTCGACGGCGGTGAGCTCGGGCAGCAGGAGGCCCTGCTGGAAGACGAATCCGAGCTCCTCGCGCCGCAGGCGGGAGCGCTCGGCCTCGCTCATGTCGGTGATGACGCGCGCACCCCGCGCGGTCTGGAGGGCGACGGTTCCGGCGTCGGGGCGGATGATCCCCGCGAGCACGTGCAGCAGGGTCGTCTTGCCGGATCCCGAGGCGCCCATGATCGCGACGGCCTCGCCGGGATGCACGTCGATATCGACGCCGGCGAGGGCGTACGCGTCGCCGTAGGCCTTCGCGAGGCCGCGGCCGGACAGCAGCGGGTTCTGAGGTGCGGAAGTGTTCATGCTCCTATGCCACCCGACGCCCACCCCGCGCGTCGTCCGCCTGCGGAGGTGTCCGCGTCATCCTCGGGATGTATTCGAGGGGCGGGCGGATGGATCGGGCGGATCCGGTTCGGGGGCCGGGTGCGGCCCTCGGGAGCGCGGTGGGCGGGCGGGCGGATCCGGTGCAAGCTCGGTGCGGATCCGCGGGAGCGCGGCGGGCGACCGGGGTCGGGCGGGCGGATGGATCGAGTGCGCGGGGCGGGGTGCAGCGAATCCCGGATCCATCCGCGCCGCCGCGGGCTCGCGTGCGGCATCTGCGAGAGCGTCGTGTGCGGCGGGGTGGGGTCCGGGCGGGCGAGTCCGCGGAGCGCGGTGGGTCCGGTGTCCACCCCCTGACTCGCGGCATGTTCTGAGACGCGGATCTGCGGGGCGGAGCAGCGCGTCTCGACTGGCGCGGGTATGGCGGGAGGTTTCCGACATGTCGTGAGACACGGACCTCTGACCCAGAAGGCCATGTCTCGATTCGCGCTGTCATCGCCGCACGATTCCCGCACCTCGTGAGACAAGGATTCGCAGATCGGGTGGCTCCGGTGGAGGGCAGGCCATCGGCACGGATCGCGCGATCTGCGTCCGGATCCTCTCTCGACATTCGAATATTTGTTCGATAGAATGGAGCATGGCTACGACGCATACCCCCGATACCGGCGACCTCACGCCGGCGGAGCGTCGCTCCGTGAACGACTGCCTCGACCGGGTCATCGCCGCCGAGCGTGCGATCGCGCGGGAGCAGGCTGTGCTCGCGGAAGCACGCAGCCAGCTCGCCGATATCGCGGACCGGCAGCGGGAACGCCTCGGCGACACCGGCGGACACGATGTCGCAGGCCGTGCCATGGCAGCAGAACTCGCCGCCGCAGTGCGGGTCTCGCCGCGCACCGCGCAGGCGCACCTGTCCGAAGCGCAATCCCTCGTGCACGACTTCCCCGCCGCCGTCGCGGCGCTTCACGCGGGACGCATGTCCGCCTCGCAGGCACGCGCGGTCGCCGCAGAGGGCCTGCGCCTGCCCACCGAGATCCGCCCCGAGTACGCGCGCGACGCGGTCGACGCCGCCTCGTCGGCAACGCCCGGGCAGACGCGCCGCATCGCGCAGAAAGTCGCCGAGAGCCTCGACCCCGAGCCACTGCGAGAACGCCACCACCGTGCCCGACAGGACCGCCGGGTCGCCGCCACTCCGGTCGGTGACGGGATGAGCGAACTCTGGGCGCTCCTCCCCACCCCGATCGCAGAGGGCGTCTTCGACAGGCTCACCCGCATGGCGAGAACCGTGCGCGACGACCGCCGTGCAGTCGCGCGGGAACAGGCGAAGACACAGGGCACGACCGGCACCCCAGACGCAGCGCACCCGACGGGTCGCGCATTCGGCGTGGCACCCCTGGCGCAGGACGCGTTCGACACGGGTCCCGCGAGCACCGCGACACCCCTGGCACAGGGCGCGACCGGCACGGCACCCGCCCCCCCCGAACATGGCCGCGTCAGACCGTCGCGCCCTGGCGCAGCTGCGGGCCGACATCCTCGGTGACCTGCTCCTCTCCGCAGCCCCCACCGGCCACGACCTCCACACCGCCGGCACCACTACGACTCTCGCTCACCTCCAGGGCACAGTGACCGTCACGATCCCCCTCGACGAGCTCCACCGCTCCGACGGCGGTGCAGGAGCCACGATCGCTGGCAGCCCGGTCGATCCCGACAGCGCGCGCCTGATCGCAGGCCTCACCTCCGGCTGGGACCGCGCTCTCATCGACCCCACCACCGGGAACGTCCTCGCCACCGACCGATATCGACCCACCGCCGAACAGAAGCGCTTCCTCACCACCCGCGATGGCGGATGCCGATTCTCCGGATGCAGCATCACAGCGGATCGGTGCGATATCGATCACACGATCGACTACGCCCACGGAGGCCCGACCGCGACGAACAACCTCGCGCACCTCTGCGAGGCGCATCACGTGATGAAACACCACTCCGAATGGACCGTGACGAAGCTCCCGGACGGGCTCCTGGAATGGACCAGCCCAGCTGGCCGCGTCTACACCGATACCCCACCGGCACGGATCACGTTCCGCGACCCCGCAGCACCACCCCGGATGAGCGACGACGAGATCGAATCCAAGGCCGCGCTCTGCACAGACCACGACGCGTCCATCGAACCGGACGCGCACCGCGACACCCTCGGCGACCTGATCCTCGCCGGCGTAATCACCGACCCCGACCCACCCACGTGACAGGCACACGCCACCAGGCGAGGCGCGCACCCCGCCGGACGAGAGCGGAGCGGCGTCTCCGAACCGAGCGCTGGCTCGGGTCTGGCGAGCACGCGCACACGCCGAGCAACCGAGAAACGCCACCCGCTCAGACACAGATCACCCGGCAGCGCGCGAGCGGGACCGCGCCCGGATCCGAGACACCGCGCAGCGGGCTGACTCGCATCGGACGTACCCCGACGCGGCTCGGGAACGGGCTCCGGACGTCCCCGGGGGAGCTCCCGATCTACCGAGGACTGCGCGGTCCGAGGACGCGCGTGAGGGGTGCCGCTGCACTGCAGCGGCACCCCTCACGTCGCTCAGGTCGTCAGGCCTGGTGGCGGGAAGCGACCCCGCGTCGCCAGACGAGAACAGCACCCGCGGCCGTCAGCCCCGCGAACACCAGAGCCAGGGCCCCCAGGCTCAGCCCACCGGTCGGCGCCAGCCCCGCACCGGTGTCGTCGCCATCGGACCCGTCGTCACCCGGGGCCGACGCCTCATCGCCAGGCGCATCGTCACCCGACCCGTCGTCACCGGACTCGCTACCACCCGACTCGCTGCCGCCGGGCGCCGCGCCGCCGGGCCCGGAGTCATCCGGTCCGCCGTCACCGGACTCGGTCCCGTCACCGGGACCCTCGTCGCCGGCTCCGTCGTCACCAGACTCGTCCCCGCCGGGCGTCTCATCGACCGGAGCCTCGGCGATCGAGAGGTGCAGCGGCTCCGAGTCGGAGGCGAAGGCGGTCTCGGTTCGCGCGAAGCTCGCCACGATCTCGTGCTCGCCCGCGGGAAGCCCGTCGCTGAGGGCCAGCGTCGCCGCGCCGTCGACGACCTCGGCGGTGCCGAGCTCGCTCTCCTCCGCACCCGACGAGCGCTGGACGAAGGTGACGACGCCCTCGACGACCGGCTCATCGGCCGCCGCGACGCCGTCGAGGGCCGCGGAGCTCTCGCCCGTCGCGCCGCCATCGGGCGCCTCAGCGCCGTCGGGCACCTCGCCCGCCACCTCGGCGACGAGGGTCAGAGCATCGCCCTCGACGAGGTCTCCGCCCTCAGCAACACTCAGGGTGGTGCTCGTCGGCGTCAGCACGGAGATCTCCGCCTGCTGCACCCGCGCCGAGCCGGCGCCCGTCGCGGTCGCCTCGTGGGATCCGAGATCCGCGGCGGCGTCGATCACGAGCGTGGTGGTCGCCGTTCCGTCGGCATCGGCGATCACCGTGTCGATCTCGTCGCCGTCGAGCGCGAACATCACCGCCTCGCCCGCACGGTATCCGGTCGCGGTCAGCTCGACGTCGCCGCCGGGGGCGACCGCATCGGCAGAGGTGGTGAGGTCGCCGGGGCCGTCGAGCACCGCAGCGGCCTCGTCGCAGGCGTCGCCCTGCGCGCCGACCGGCGGCAGCTCGACCACCGGCTCGATCGCCTCGTCGTCCTCCGGCTCGATCACGCCGTCGTCCTCGCGGATGACGAGCTGCGAGAAGGCGCCCGCTCCCATGACGGCGTTCGCCGTGTTCGTGACGGCGACCGTGTATCCGGCCGCGCCGGCTTCCGACGGCTCGCTGTCGCCGTTCACCGGGAAGTCGACCACGCGGCACGTCTCGCCCGGAGCGAATCGCACCTTCTGCATGCCCGCCGCGACGGCGCCGTCTCCGCCGACCGAGTTGACGTATCCCACGACCTCCTGCTCGGAGGGCGCGTCGAGGTACACCGCGATGCCGGCCGTGCTGGGCCCGTCGCCCTCCTCCACGATCGTGGACGCGGTGTTCACCGTCGTGCGCGTGCCGACGACGGCGGATCCCGCCGACGGGGTCTCGAAGGCGAGATCCGAAAGGTAGAGCCCGCCCTCGGACGTGCCGTCGACGCCCACCTCGGCCGAGAAGCGCACCTCGCGCACATCGCCGAGATCGATGTCGGTCATCTCCGCGGTGGGGATCGTCAGCTGCTGCAGCACGAACTTGTTGAGCGTGGCGTGCGTGCCGCCCGGCATCCGGTTCACGGCCAGCGGCGCGACCTCCGAGGCGAGCGCGCTGAACTCGTTCCCTGCACCGTCGATCACAGTGAGGGTGAAGTCGGTTCCCGAGGGGACCGTGCGGTCGGGGGCGACCTTGACCGACAGCTGGGCGCGATCGGACACGTCACGCTGATCCGCGGGCACGCTGACCCGCAGCTCGCCCGTGCTGGGAGCGTCGGGATCCTCCTCCGACCCCGTCCAGGTCACGCGCGTGACCGGCGTCGCGGGCACGCTGCCGCCGAACCGCATGGCGGACCAGTGCGGCACGCGCCCCGATCCGATGTCGCTGGTCGTGCAGTACGGGGTCGTCGCCGGGATCGACGACCCCGTGTCCGAGCTGGCGCACACCTGCGCCGTCGCGTCGCCCGCCGTGCGGACGAGCGTGCTCGGCTCCGCGAAGTCGGCCACGAGCGTCGTCGCCTCGGTCGGCTGGCTCGCCATGACGCGGACGTCGGCGAACGACGTCGCCTCGGTGGTCGGCTTCACGGATCCGTCGAAGAGCGGCTGGAACTGCTCTTCTCCGCCCATCGTGAAGCGGAAGAAGCCGGTCATGTACGTCACGCCGAGCTGGTACTGCTCCTCGGCGGTCAGTCGCGTCTCGTCCTGGGTCGAGCAGCTGGAGGTCTCGTCCCGGACGCTCCAGTCGTCGCTCGCCGAGTGCGGGTAGAGACCGGGGGTCCAGATCGTGTTGAAGAAGTTGTGGTTGGCGCCCATCATCCACACCGCCGAGCGCAGCGCGTCATCGCCGAACGCATGGCGCGAGTCGTCGAACATGTGCTGACCCTGCTGGTTCGACACGTCGCCGTCGCAGTACGGGAGGAAGACGCCCATCGGCACGTCGGGCACGGTCATCCGCCCGAAGTCGACCGGCGCGAGGGGAAGCACCGACACGATCCCGAACGGATCGTCGCTGCCCTGGTTGAGCGTGACCGCGGAGGTGGCACCCTCGCCGCCGCGCGAGTGACCCATGATGCCCACCTGGTCGAGGTCGAAACGGCCCTCGAGCGAGGCCGCGGTGACGCCGGCGTCGGCCGCCGGCTCGTCGTCGCGGGTCGTCGCGTAGACGAGCGCCTCGTCGAGGGTGCGGGTGACCGTCGTGACCTCGCCGTCCTCGTCCGGCCAGCTGATGTCGTCGAACGACACCTCCTCGCCGTTCGACGCGTCGTCGAGCATCGAGAGCGTGTCGAGGATGAGCCGGCCTCGCGCCTGCGCGCCGTAGTCGAGGGCCAGCTGGTTGTCGTTGGAGTTGACGGCGTTGGCGGCGATCGACACCACGTTGTAGCCGTGCGAGGCGAGCACGCGCCCGGTCTCCTCGTACCCCTGGTAGGAGCGGATGTTCACCTGCTCGTCGATGCACGGCCAGCGAAGCGGGTTCTCCAGGCCGTCGATCCGCGAGCAGGAGCCGTGGCGGCCGTGGAGGAGGATGACCGTCGGCCGGGCGCCGGCGGCGTCCGTGAGGTACATCTTCCCCGTCATCTCACCGCGGATGCCGCCGATCGCCTCGAGCGCGACGGCCTGGTCGCCGAAGTCGTACTCCGCTTCGGTGACGCCGAACTCTCCGCGCTCGCTCGGCTCGGCGATGTCCGCCTCGAGCGCGAGATCCTGCACGCCTTCCAGCGCGTCGTCCTCGACCGTGAACGGCGCCGGGGCGCTCTCATCGGCCTTCGCATCGCCCGAGGCCCAGCCCTTCTCGACCGCCCCCGCCTCGGCGACGGTCGGGTCGCTGGTGACGACGGACAGCGACTCTCCGTCGTCGGACTCGGCGGCGAGGCCGATCTCGACGCCGTCCACGAGGAGCGTCGGCGCGTCGCTCACGATGGGCAGGGGCTCGTCGAGCTCGTACGTGACGAGGTACCCGCCGGGTGCGGTGGTCACCGACCAGCCGTCTCCGGAGGCCAGCACCCCGTCGTCGGGTGCGGCGGCGGCAGCGGGGGCGGATACGAGGACGGTCGCAGGCGCGAGCAGCGCGGCGGCAGCCACCGTCGCCGCAAGGCGCGAGGACGTGCTTCTCTTCATTTTTCTCCAGATACGGCATGGCGAAAGCCCGCGGCAGAGCGCTCTCGTGGCAGCGCGAAAGACGCCCGCAGGCGATCGGGGGAGGGAGAGCCGAGGTGACTCTGGGAGGAGTCTATGAACGCGAATGCGTCAGCTGAGCGCAGTTAATGACCGGGTAACAAACGTTTTTCCCCGCCGATACACGAGGCGTCGAGCGGGACGTGCGGTCTCCCCGTCAGCCCTCGATCTTCTTCATGCCGACGAACTTCATGCGGTCCTCGCCGTAGAAGCACGACTGCAGCGCGAGGTCGCCCTGCAGGCCGACGAGGTCGTCGGTGCTCGACCAGATCTTCGACGTGTACCGGATGTCGACGACCTCGTACACGTCGTCGGTGCCCTCGATGCCGACCTTCTGGCCCTCGTCCCACGAGAGCAGCACGTCGCCGCCGCAGTTGTTGTGCGCGGCGGCCGTCGTGGGAACGCCCTCGCGCTCGTAGGAGCGCATCGTGATGAAGGATCCGTCGCACCAGTCGAGCTCGGCGCGATCGCCCTCGACCCCGAGGCGCACGGTGGGGATGTCGTCGAAGACCTGCTCGCGCACGCGGTCGACCGTACCGATCGCCTCCGTGCGCACGTTGCCGTAGACCCGCTCGACCTCCTGGGGCGCGAGCCAGAGGGCGGTGAGCACCGCGACGCCGCCGAGGATGAGCACGCCACCCAGCGCGCCGAGCACGACGCCGCCGCGCTTCTTCTTCGTGCTGCCCTTGGCCATGGTTCTCCCCCGGTGGACCTGGCTCTCATGGTAACGCGAGCAGGTGACGCGCGGGCCCGCGTGCGTGCAGGGTGTAGGAGGCCCGCGCACGGAGCGCACGGCCGCGGAGCATTAGACTCGTCCGCATGTCGAACGTCCTTGAGAACCTGCCCGTCGGCGAGCGCGTCGGCATCGCCTTCTCCGGAGGTCTCGACACCTCCTGCGCGGTCGCGTGGATGCGCGACGCCGGGGCGGTGCCCTACACCTACACGGGAGATCTCGGTCAGTACGACGAGGACGACATCGCCTCGATCCCCGAGCGCGCGCTGCAGTACGGGGCGGAGAGATCGCGCCTCATCGACTGCAAGCCCCTCATGGTCGAGGAGGGTCTGTCGGCCCTCGCGTGCGGCGCGTTCCACATCCGCTCCGCCGGCCGCACCTACTTCAACACCACGCCCATCGGCCGCGCCGTCACCGGCACGCTGCTCGTGCGCGCCATGAAGGAGGACGGCGTCGAGATCTGGGGCGACGGGTCGACCTACAAGGGCAACGACATCGAGCGCTTCTACCGCTACGGCCTGCTCGCGAACCCCCGCCTGCGCATCTACAAGCCGTGGCTCGACGCGCAGTTCGTCAGCCAGCTCGGCGGCCGCCAGGAGATGAGCGAGTGGCTCGTCGCGCACGGCTACCCGTACCGCGACTCGGCGGAGAAGGCCTACTCGACCGACGCGAACATCTGGGGCGCGACGCACGAGGCGAAGACCCTCGAGGATCTCGACGCCTCGCTCGAGATCGTCGAGCCCATCATGGGCGTGCGGTTCTGGGATCCGTCGGTCGAGATCCCCACCGAGGACGTGCGGGTCACGTTCGACGCGGGCCGTCCCGTCGCGATCGACGGCGAGGAGTTCTCCGACGCCGTCGCCCTCGTGATGAAGGCCAACGAGATCGGCGGGCGCCACGGGCTCGGCATGAGCGACCAGATCGAGAACCGCATCATCGAGGCGAAGAGCCGCGGCATCTACGAGGCCCCCGGCATGGCGCTCCTGTTCATCGCCTACGAGCGCCTCGTCAACGCGATCCTCAACGAGGACACCCTCGCGACCTACCACGAGCAGGGGCGCCGCCTCGGCCGCCTCATGTACGAGGGCCGCTGGCTCGAGCCGCAGTCGCTCATGCTGCGCGAGTCGATCCAGAAGTGGGTCGGATCCGAGATCTCCGGCACGGTCACGATCCGCCTGCGCCGCGGCGAGGACTACACGATCCTCGACACCGAGGGCCCCTCGCTGTCGTACGCGGGCGAGAAGCTGTCGATGGAGCGCGTCGGAGACGCGGCCTTCGGGCCGGTCGACCGCATCGGCCAGCTCACCATGCGCAACCTCGACATCGCCGACTCGCGCGCTCGCCTCGAGGGCTACGTGTCGCGCGGCCTCATCGGGGGCACGACGGGCGACCTCATCGGCACGCTCGAGCAGGGCGAGGCGCAGAACATCACGCAGGGATCCGCGGGCGACGCCGATCTCGACCGCGCTGGCGAGGCCGCCGCGTTCGACGCCGGCACCGACTGACAGCGACGCGCGGGGGGGGCTTGCCCCCCCCCGCGCCCGGATCGCGACGGCCGCGGCGCCGCGGGCCCACTCGATGAAGTCGGCGGGGCGCACGACGACCTCGACCGGGTCAGCGCGCGGGTCGCGGCGCGCGGCGAGCTCCGCGTCGAAGGCATCTCGCGCGACGCCCAGCAGCTCGTCGCCCTCGCCGGAGACGACGATCGTGCGGGCGAAGGTGAAGTTGGCCGCGAGGGCGACGAGCCGCCCGAGGGCTCGGCCCGCGGCGCCGACGACCGCCGCCGCGGCGGGGTCCCCCTCCCCCGCGAGCCGCAGCACCTCGTCGTAGCCGACGGCGCGACCGAGGGCGGGTGACACCTGCGCGCAGATCGCGTCGGTGGTGAGCATCGCCATCGCGCACCCGCGGTGGCCGGCCGCGCACAGCGGCCCCGAGTCGTCGAGCGGGATGTGGCCGACGTGGCCGATGCCCGCGTCGGCGCTCTCCACGATCTGCCCGCCCGCGATGAGGCCGAAGCCGACGCCGGCGCCGATCGTGACGACGGCGACGTTCTCGGCGTCGCGCCCCGCCCCGAACCACTGCTCGGCGCGGACGAGCGCGGAGATGTCATTGCTCACGGCGACGGGCACGCCGGTCGCCGCCTCGACGAGGTCGGCGAGTTCGACCCGCTCGCGCCAGCCGAGGAAGGGCGAGTCGGCCACCGCGCGCCCGCCCGCGACCGGCCTGCTGATGCTGATGCCGAGCGCGGCGATGCCCTCTTCTCCGGCGAGGGTCGCGGCCGTGCGGGCGATCGCGTCCACGACGGCGGCGGGGTCGGTGTCCGCCAGGGGCTCGTCGCGGCGGGCGAGCTCCGCGCAGGTGAGGTCGACGAGCACGCCGTGCACGGCCGCGCCCGTGACCTTCACGCCGACGAACCGGCGGGCGCTCGGCACGACGGCGAGGGGCTGGCTCGGCCGCCCCGCGCGGCGCGGCCGATCGGGCCCGGCGTCGACCTCGGCGATGAGGCCGGAGGCCAGGAGGGGCTTGGTGAGCCGGGTCAGGCTCGGCTGCGACAGGCCGAGGCGACGGGCGAGGTCGGTGCGCGAGATCGGGCCGGAGACGAGCACCTCGAGCGCGACGTCGCGCACGGATCCGTCCTGCTCCCCTCGCCCCTGCCCCTACCGGATGCCGGAGGCGCGTGTCACCCTTCTTCCGTGACCGGGCGACGGCGTCCGGCTGAGCGAAGGAGAGACCGATGGCATTCCAGCAGGCTCCGTACATCATGCTGAACGGCGACGCCGCCAGCGCCCTCGAGTTCTACCGCGGGGTGTTCGGCGGCGGCGCCGTCGACATCACCCGATACAGCGACATGCCCATGGACGACGCGCCGGGCGAGCCCGACTGGGTCATGCACGGGCAGCTCGAGCTCAGGAACGGCATCACGATCATGGCCGCCGACGGCCCGGAGGAGCGCGCCGGGCGCTCGAAGGTCGAGATCTGCGTCTACGGAGACGACCGCGACGAGCTCGAGGGCTTCTTCCGCGCGCTGCACGACGGCGGATCCGTGGTGCTGCCGTTCGAGAAGGCGCCGTGGGGCTCGTGGTTCGGCCAGGTCGTCGACGCCTACGGCGTGACGTGGATGATCGAGGGAGGCGAGCCGGCCGCCGAGAGCGCCTGACCGCCGGCCCTCACACGCCGTCCGAGAGCGCGCCGGGCTCGATGGGCTGCAGCCCCTCGGGCTCGGCGTCGGTCTCGACGGTCTCGATCTCGGTCTCGCCGTTGAGGCGCGCGACCGCCTCGCCGAACTGCGTCTCGAGCGCGGCGACCGCCGCGGCGGCGTCTCCGCCGCGAAGAGCCGCGAGGAGCGCCTCGTAGCTGGGCGACACGCTCCGCCGCACGGAGTAGCCGTCGGGCTGGCTGAAGCTCGCGATGCGCGTCTCCATGACGAGCGTCGTCATCATGCGGCTGAGCCGCGGACTGCCCGCCGCGTCGACGAGGATCTGGTGGAACGCGAGATCCGCGTCGCCGATCTCGCGGGCGTCGTCGCCGTCGCTCACCCGCACGAGCTCGCGGTACCCGCGCTCGATCGCGTCGATGCCCGACGCCCGCCCGTCCTGCACGATGCGCCGCACGGCCTGCGCCTCGATGGCGAGGCGCGCCTCGTAGACGTCGCCGACGCTCTCCGGCGGGATCTGCGAGACCCGCAGGCCGCGTCCGGGGATCGCGGTGAGCAGGCCCTCCTGCACGAGGCGCTGCGCGGCTTCCCGGAAGGGACCGCGGCTCACGCCGAGCTGCGCGGAGATCTCGGCCTCGCCGAGCGAGGCGCCGACGGCGAGCGCCCCGGAGTAGATGGCGTTCCGCAGCTCGATCGCGATGAGATCGACCGTGGAGGTGCGCGCCACCCGGAACACGGACGCGGGAGCGTGCGCTCGCGAGACACCTGCCATCCGACTCCCTTTCCCGAAACGTCGACCCATCCTAGAACCCCTGCCCGCGGGGATGCCGCGCGGGGCGGATCCGACGCGCCGCCCGCGGACACGAAGCCGTCTCCGCGACAGAACATCACGATTGGGTATAGCTGTCAACAATCTTCGTGTGGGATTGTCCCCTCGTCGGCGGAGAACGTATCGTGTTCGACGGTCAACGCTCCATATCCGGCGCCCGCACCGGGTGCATCCGAGACGAAAGAGGATGACGATGACGTTCAGGACCCGCACGATGGCCGGGATCGCCGCGCTCGGCGCCGCAGGACTCGCCCTGGCCGGCTGCACGAGCACCGCGCCGACCGACGCAGACTCCGACGCGAGCACGCTCGAGCAGCTCCAGGAGAAGGGCTCGATCACGCTCGCCATCAACGGCGAGCAGCCCTACTCGTGGATCGACGAGTCCGGCGAGCCGACCGGCGCGACGATCGCGCTCCACAAGCAGATCTTCCAGAACCTCGGGATCGACGACGTGCAGGTCGAGGAGGTCGCATGGGACAACCTCATCCCCGGCCTCAACGCGGGCCGCTGGGACGCGGTCAGCGCGGGCATGTCGATCACGCCCGAGCGCTGCGCCGAGGCCGCGTTCAGCGACCCCGAGATCATGTACACGACGACCCTCGCGGTGCCCGCCGGCAACCCGAAGGGCCTGACCGACCTCGACTCCGTGCTGGAGTCGGACGGCGACGTCACCCTCGCGCTCCAGTCGGGCGCGATCGAGGACGGCTACGTCGATCAGCTCGGCGGCTACAGCAGCGTCGTGCAGGTCGACAGCGCCTCGTCGGGCCTCGAGACGGTGCAGGCGGGTCGCGCCGACGCGTTCGCGCTGACCGCCGTCTCGCTCGCCTGGATGACCGAGGACATGGACGACCTCGAGACCACCGACGCGTTCGTGCAGGAGATCGACGGCGTCAGCCAGATCGGCGCCGGCGCGACCGTCTTCCGTCCCGGCGACACCGAGCTGCTCGAGGCGTACAACGAGGAGCTCGCCAAGATCACGGGCGACGAGCAGGCCTACCTCGACCTCGTCGAGCCGTTCGGCTTCACGGCGGAGAACCTGCCGCCCGCCGATCTCACGACCGAGCAGCTCTGCTCGGGCGACCTCGAAGACCTGCAGCAGTGACGGCCGACGCGCGCGATTCTCGTGAGTGATCATCTCGAGGCGCTGGGGAGGCGCCTGCCGCAGATCCTCGACGGACTCCTCATCACCGTCGAGCTGACGATCGGCGGCGCCCTCCTCGCGCTCGTCATCGCCGTCGCACTCGGGCTGCTCGCGCGGTTCGAGAACATCCTCGTGCGGGGCTTCGCCCGCGTGGTCATCGAGTTCTTCCGCGGCACGTCGCTCGTCGTGCAGCTGTTCTTCCTGTTCTTCGTGCTGCCGCTGCCGCCGTTCTACATCGAGATCGAGCCGGTCGCGGTGGGCATCATCGGGCTCGGGCTGAACTACGGCGCCTACGCGGCGGAGGTCGTGCGCGGATCCATCGACTCCGTCCCGAGGGGGCAGTGGGAGGCGACGATCGCGCTGAGCATGTCGCGCGCGCAGCGCATGTGGCGGGTCATCTTCCCGCAGGCGTGGGCGCTCATGATCCCCTCGCTCAACAACCTGCTGATCCAGCTGCTGAAGGGGACGGCGGTGGTCTTCACGATCACGATCGTCGACATGACGGCCGTGTTCAACAAGCTGCGCGTGGAGACCGACGTGTTCTTCTCGTACTCGATCGCGCTCGTGATCTACTTCGTGCTCGCGTACGCGCTCTCGACCCTCATGGGCCTCCTGGAGCGCCGCGCGACCGCCAAGCTCGGGCGCCGCACGAAGCTCCAGACCGTGCCCGAGGTGGAAGGAGCCGCCGCATGATCGACGAATCCCTCTGGAACTGGGATCACGTCTGGGCGGCCCTGCCCGACATGCTCGTCGCCTTCGTGAAGGTGACGCTGCTCGTCACCGCCCTCGGCAGCGTGATCGCGATCGTGCTCGGTCTCGTCATCGCGCTCGTCCGCCGCCGCGCCCCGCAGCCGATCTCCGGCGTCGTGACGTTCCTCATGAACTTCATCCGCATGACGCCGCTGGTCGTGCAGCTGCTCTTCGTCTACTACGCGATCCCCAGCGTCCCGGGCATCGTGGTCGGCATCGTCGTGTTCGGCGTGCACTACGCGACGTTCATGGCCGAGGTGTACCGGGCCGGGATCGACGCGGTGCCGACGGGCCAGTGGGAGGCGACGACCGCCCTCAGCATGTCTCCCGCGCGCACCTGGATCGCGGTCGTCATCCCCCAGGCGGTGCGGGCGACCGTGCCCGCCCTCGGGAACTACGTCATCTCGATGTTCAAGGAGACCCCGTTCCTCGTCGCGATCGCGGTGATGGACATGGTCGGCACCGCCCGCGAGTACGGCGCCGGGACGTTCCGCTTCACCGAGGTGATCATCGTCGCGGGCGTGCTCTTCCTCGTCGCGAGCTACCCCACGTCCCTCCTCATCGCACGATTGGAGAAGCGCCTTGCCCACTACTGACAGCCACACCGGCGCCATCACCCTCCCCGACGGGGAGGTGCCCGCGATCCGATTCGACGGCATCGTGAAGAGATTCGGCGACCACACCGTGCTCGACGGCCTCGACTTCACCGTGCGCAAGGGCGATCGCGTGACGCTCATCGGGCCCAGCGGGTCCGGGAAGACGACGATCCTGCGCCTCGTCATGACCCTGGAGGAGTCGCAGGGCGGCTACATCCTCATCGACGGCAAGCCGCTGACGCACGTCGAGCGCGACGGCAAGCGCGTGGCGCTGAAGGAGAAGCACCGCACCGAGATGCGCAAGCGCATCGGCATGGTGTTCCAGCAGTTCAACCTGTTCCCGAACATGACCGTGATCGAGAACATCATCGAGGCGCCGGTGCACGTGCTGGGCATCCCGAAGGCCGACGCGCGGCGCCGCGCGCACGAGCTGCTCGAGCAGGTGGGGCTGCCCGACAAGGCCGACGCGCATCCCACGTCGCTGTCGGGCGGTCAGCAGCAGCGCGTCGCGATCGCCAGGGCCCTCGCGATGGATCCCGAGATCCTCCTGCTCGACGAGGTCACGAGCGCGCTCGACCCGGAGGTCGTCGGCGAGGTGCTGTCGATCCTGCGCGACATCGCGGAGAACACCGACGTGACGATGCTCATCGTCACGCACGAGATGCAGTTCGCGCGCGACGTGTCGAACCGCGTGCTCATGTTCGACGGCGGGCGCATCGTCGAGGAGGGCACGCCGGAGGAGATCTTCGCGAACCCGCAGGAGCAGCGCACGAAGGACTTCCTCGCGGCGGTGCTGTAGCGGCCGGGGGGAGATCTCGCCGCACGACTCCTGAGCACCCGCGAGCGACCACGAAATCCGCGAGTGACCAAGAAATTTCGTGGTCGCTCGCGGATCTCATGGTCACTCGGCGCGCGTGCCGCCCGCCCCGATCCGCGTGAGGAGTCGCAGGTGCGCGCGGAGGATGCGGCGGAGGTCGGCCGTCGCGAGGTCGCCGTGCGGGGTGATCGCGTCGATCGTCAGGCCGCCGATCAGCGCCGAGAGCTGGGCCGCCGCGAGATCGGCGTCCGGCGCCCCGACGGCCGCGAGGGCGTCGCGCAGCACCGCCGCGAGATCCGCGCCCATCCGCCCCGCGACATCGCGGAACACGGGCATGGTGCGGGAGGCCGCGATGAGCTCCATCACCACGGTCACCTCGTCGCGGCGCGCCTCGTCGACGGGCAGCACCGCCTCGACCAGCTCCTGCAGCGCCTCGAGCGCCGCTTCTCCCCGCAGGGCGCGCAGCGCCTCGACCGGATGCGCCGCGAGCCGCCTCCCCATCCGCTCGCCCGCCTCCTCCGCGGCGGCGGCGAGCAGGTCGTGATGGCCATCGAAGAAGTGCCGCACCGAGCCGATGTTCAGGCCGGCCTCGTCGGCGACCTTCCGCAGCGACATCCCCGCGACGCCCTCGGCGACGACGAGGCGGAACGCCGCCTCGACGACCCGCTGCCGCCGCGCGACCGGATCGATCCGCGCGGGCACGCCCTCAGCCCCTCTCCCTGGCGACGCGCCCCTCATCCCAGACCGGGTCGTCGCTCTCGTACACGCGCCCGTCGGCGCCGAACACGACGAACCGGTCGAAGTCGCGCGCGAACCACCGGTCGTGCGTGACGGCGAGCACCGTCCCCTCGAAGGCGCGCAGCGCCCCCTGCAGCGCCTCGGCCGAGACGAGGTCGAGGTTGTCCGTCGGCTCGTCCAGCAGCAGCATCGTCGCGCCGCCCAGCTCCAGGAGGAGCACCTGGAACCGCGCCTGCTGGCCGCCGGACAGCGCGTCGAACCGCTGCTCGGCCGATGCCGCCAGCTCGTACCGCGCGAGCGCCCGCGACGCCTCCTCGCGCGGCATCCCCGCGCGCCGGTCGTCGCCCCTGTGCAGGATCTCGAGCAGGGTGCGCCCCACGAGATCGGGGCGCCCGCGGTTCTGCGCGAACCATCCCGGCCTCACCCGAGCGCCCAGACGCGCGGATCCCGCATGCGGCACGGGCTCCACGACGGCGTCGGCGACCGGCTCCTGCCCCGGTTCGGGATCGGCGCCGCCCGCCGCGAGCAGGCGCAGGAAGTGCGACTTGCCGGATCCGTTCGAGCCGAGCACCGCGATCCGGTCGCCGTACCAGGCCTCGAGGTCGAACGGCCGCATCAGCCCCGTCAGCTCGAGCCCGTCGCAGACGAGCACCCGCTTGCCCGTGCGCCCGCCGCGCAGCCGCATCTCGAGGTGCTGCTCCCGCGGCTGCTCCTCCGGCGGCCCGGCCTGATCGAAGCGCTCGAGCCGCGTCTGCGCCGCGCGATAGCGGGACGCCATGTCGGAGTTGTACGCGGCCTTCTGCTTGTACATGAGCAGCAGCGCGCGCAGCTTCGCGCGCTCCTCGTCCCAGCGGCGGCGCAGCTCGTCGAGGCGCTCGAACCGCCGCTCCCGCGCACGGTGGTAGGTCTCGAAGCCTCCCGCGTGCGTCCACGAGGTGCTGCCCGCCGCGCCGAGCTCGAGCGTCGCGATCGAGGTCGCCGTGCGGGCGAGCAGCTCGCGGTCGTGGCTGACGTACAGCACGCCCTTGTCCGTCGCGCGCAGCCGCTCCTCGAGCCACCTCTTCCCGGGCACGTCGAGCGAGTTGTCGGGCTCGTCGAGCAGCAGCAGGTCGTCGGGCCCGGCGAGCAGCGCTTCCAGCGCGAGCCGCTTCTGCTCCCCGCCCGAGAGCGTGGACACCGCGCGATCGCGGCACCGGTCGAACGACGTGCCGAGCGCGGCGACCGTGCAGGTGTCCCACAGCACCTCGGCGTCGTATCCGCCCGCGTCGCCCCAGGCGGAGACGGCGTCGGCGAAGGCCATCTGGGATTCCGTGGTCCCGCTCTCCTCCATCGCCGCCTCGGCACGGGACAGGCGCCGCGCCGCCTCGCGGATCCGGGGAGGAGCGACCGACAGCAGCAGCTCGCGCACCGTTCCTCCGGGGAGGAACTGACGCATCACGCCGAGGCTCCCGTCGCGGGAGACGGCGCCGTCCTCCGCCGGCACCTCGCCGAGGATGATGCGCAGCAGCGTGCTCTTGCCAGCCCCGTTGGCGCCGATGAGGGCCACGCGCTCCCCGTCGCCGACGCGCAGCGACACGTCGCGCAGCAGGGGGCGCCCGTCGGGGAGCGCGTACGACATCGATGCCGCCTCGAGGTGAGCCATGGCCGCAGATTATCACGCCTGTGATAAACGGTCGGCTCCTCAGGCGAGCGCGAGCTCCTCCGGGAGGAGCGCCGCACCGCGCGCGGGGGCGTGGGCGACCTCGGACCCCCAGACGACGCGGTCGGCGAGGGCGAGCGTCGCGAGGAACGGCGCGGCCGCCGCCTCCGCGCGGAGCTCGCGGAGCACGAGGGGGCGCAGCCGCTCCCCCAGGTCGACGACGCCGCCGCCGAACACGATCCGCTCCACGTCGACCGACAGGGCGAGCACCCGCACGGCGGCCGCGATGGCGCGCACCGCGTCGTCGCGGATCCCCCTGGCGCGGGCATCGCCCGCATCGGCCGCGTCGAACACCTCGCGCACGGGCAGCGCCGCGTCGCTCCCCCAGCGGCGCCCGATCGCGCCGCCGCCCGTGAACGCCTCGATGCAGCCGCGCTGCCCGCAGGGGCACTCGGGCCCCGCGGGGTCCACCACGAGATGGCCGATCTCGCCCGCGGCGCCCGACGCCCCGCGCTGCAGGCGCCCGTCGAGGACGAGCCCCGCGGCGACGCCCGTGCCGATGTTGAGGAGCGCCAGCGACCGACCGCCGCGCGCCGCGAACTCGCCGAGGGCCGCCGCGCGCACGTCGTTGTCGACCGCCACGGCCGCGCCCGTGCGGGAGGCGAGCTCCGCCGCGAGCTCGAGGTCGACGACGCCGAGGTTCACGGCATGCCGCACGCGACCCGCGTCCACGAGCCCGGGGATCCCGATCCCGATCGACGCGGCCCCGTCGGGGGCGAGCAGGTCGACCGCCGCGAGGATCGTCTCGACGACCCCGTCGTTGCCGGTGCGGGTGGGCATCCGCACCTCGTCGACGATCGCGCCTGAGGGGCCGAGCGCGACGCCGGCGACCTTCGAGCCGCCGACGTCGAGCCCGATGCGCCTGGCCGTCATCCCTTGACCGCCCCTCCCACCATGCCCTGGGCCATGCGGCCCTGCACGATGAGGAAGAAGATGATGACGGGGATCGCGCACAGCGTCGACCCGGCCATGATCGCCGCCCAGTCGGTCTCCTTCGTCGCCTGCACGAAGGCGCGCAGCCACACGGGAAGGGTGCGGGTCTCGGGGCGCGTCATGACGACGAGCGCGTAGATGAACTCGTTCCACGCCTGGATGAAGACGAACACGCCGGTGGCGGCGAAGCCCGGGCCGAGCAGCGGGAACGTGACCCGCCAGAACGCGCCCATCCGGCTGCATCCGTCGATCATCGCCGCCTCCTCGAGCTCCGCGGGCACGCCGGCGACGAAACCGCGCAGCGTCCAGATCGTGAACGGCAGCACCATCGCGATGTACACGGCGGTGAGGCCGATCGCGCTGTTCAGCAGCTGCCACGAGTCGAGCACGCGATAGGTCGAGATGATGAGCGCCTCGACGGGGATCATCTGGATCACGAGGATCCCGATGATGATGCCCTTGCGGCTGCGGAAGCGGAACCGGCTGAGCGCGAGCGCCGCGAAGAACGCGAACAGCAGCGCCACGAGCACGGCCGTGATCGTCACGACGGCGCTCATCGCGAACGCCGGGAGGAACGCGATGCTGCCGCTCGGCTCGGTGATGACCTCGACGAAGTTCGACAGGGTGAACTGGTCGGGCCAGAAGTGCGGCGTCGACGAGGTGACGACCGAGTTCGGCAGGAGCGCCGAGTTGATCATCCAGTACACGGGGAACGCGCTCGCGACGAACACGATCACGGCGGCGACGTTCAGCAGCGTGCGCGAGACGGCACGGCGCGGCGAGAGACGGCGCGCTTTCCCGGTGCGGACGCCGCGCGGGGCCCGGTCGCCCGTCAGCAGGGCGCGGGTCTGGGTCGTGGTCACAGCTCCTCCTCGCGAACCGTCGCGAACACGTAGTAGCCCGAGACGACGAGCATGATGGCGACGAGGATCACGGCGATCGCGCCCGCGGCGCCCTGGTCGCCGCCGGCCGTCGCGACCTCGTAGATGTAGGTTCCGATGACGTTCGTCTCGCTGCGCAGGCCGCCGATCGTCTGCAGCGTGTAGATCTGCGTGAACACGCGCATGTCCCAGATGATCTGGAGCACGAGCACCACCACGACCACGCTGCGGATGAAGGGGAAGGTCACGGCGCGGAAGCGCTGCCACCCGTTGGCGCCGTCGAGCGACGCGGCCTCGAGCACCTCACCCGGCACCTGCATGAGGGCGGCGAACGTCGTGAACGCGACGAACGGCACGCCCATCCACGTGACGATCACGGTCGCCACGAAGAAGAAGCTGAACGGATCGAACAGCCACGAGTGCCCGATGAAGTCGACGCCCGTCAGCTGCGTGATCACGTAGTTGGCGAGCCCCGACCGGGTCTCGAAGATCCATCCCCAGATGGTCGTCGCCGAGATCGGCGGCATCGCCCACGCGAGCAGCAGGCCGATGGAGACGAGGATGCGCATGGGCTTCGCGAGCTTCGTCATCATCGCCGCGATGCCGACGCCCAGCACCATCGTGAGCGCCACGTTGACGCCCGCGAACGCGAGCGACCGCGTGAGCACGCCCCAGAACGCGGGGTCGGCGAGGACGCGCAGGTAGTTGTCGAACCAGACGAACTCCGGCGCCGCGCCGAAGATCTGGGCGCGCCCGTACTCCTGGAACGACATCACCAGGAGCTTCACGAGCGGCCAGCCCGTGAGGATCGCGACGATGATCCCCGCGGGGGCGAGGAGCGCGGCGGGGCCGCGCAGGAAGGATCCGCGCTTCGGCGGGCGACGCGGCCCGGATCCGGTCTTCTGGGGGGCGGGCCCCGGCGCGGAGGTCGCTCCGCGCCGGGGCCTCGTGGCTGTCTGCGTCATGGGGATCAGCCGTTGAGGATCTGCTCGATCTCCGTGTCGAGCGTCTCGGCGAGCTGGGCGACGTCGCCGCCGTTCGCGATCTGGACGAAGAAGTCCTGCAGCAGCTGCGCGGCCTCCACGTCGGCCCACTTCGGCGAGGCGGGCGTGAGCTTGGCGTTCGCGGCCGCCTCGGCGATCTGCGCGGCGAGCTCGGGGGTCGCGCCGGCGGTCTTGTCGCCGCGCGACGTGAGGGCCGGGACGAGACCGCCCTCGGCGAGGATGGTCTGGTACTCCTCGCTGAGCATGATCTTCAGCGCGCTCTCGGCCTGCTCGGGGCTGTTCGACTTCGCGGCGATCGCGATGTTGGATCCGCCGGCGAACACCTGCGCGGCGCCGCCGTCCTTGCCCGGCAGGGCGAAGGATCCGAGCGTGTCGGTCACGGCGGTGTCGTTGCCGTCGTCATCGGCGACGATCGACCAGTAGCCCCAGCTGGGGACGGAGAGGGTCGTCGCCTCCTCCTCGCGGAACGGCACCCAGGCGTCGGTCTCGTCGCCGTCCTTCGGCGCCTTCGACGAGGCCATGAGCTCCTGCACCTGCTCGAGGCCCGCGATCGATTCGGGGCTGGAGAGCTGCGCGTCCCACTCGTCGCCGTCCTGCACGGCGATCTCGCCGCCGTTCTCCCAGATGAACGGGAGGGCGTTGTACCAGTCCTTGCCGGGGAACCAGACGCCCGAGACGCCCGTCGCCTCGGCGAGCGTCGACGCGTTGGCGACGTACTCGTCGAGCGTGGTCGGCGCCTCGATGCCTGCCTCCTCGTACATCGCGGTGTTGTAGAAGACGATGCGCGAGCCCGAGTAGTACGGCACGGCGTAGACGGCGTCGTCGTACGTGCCGGCCTCGACGAAGCCGGGCAGCAGGTCGTCGCCGCCGAGGTCGTCGTAGATGTCGGTGAGGTCGCGGAACGCGCCCGCCGACGTGAAGGCCGCGGCCTGGGTGTTGCCGACCTCGACGATGTCGGGGCTGTCGGATCCGGACAGGCTCGTCGTCAGCAGGTCGACGAGGCCCGTCCACTGCTGCTCCTCGATCGTGAGCGTCCAGCCCTCGTTCTCGGACTCGAACGTCTCCTTCAGGTAGTCGCGCGCCTCGTCGGGGGTGTCCGACCCGACGAGCCAGACGCGCAGCTCGCCGGAGTCGGCAGAGCCTCCGCCGCCCTGGTCGCCGGATCCGCCGCTGGCGCAGCCGCTGAGGACGAGGGCCGTGGCGCCGACGATGGCGAGGCCTCCGATCATCCGCTTCATGGGAGTTCCTTCTCTCTTGGTGGGGCGCCCGGGGTCGTTCCCGGGCGGTGCGAGGGATATGGGTGTGTGAGGTGGGTCTCAGGCGACGCCGAGGCGTCCGGACATGACCATCGCGACGGCTCCGCGCAGCACGATGTCCTCGCCCTGCGATGAGCGCGCGACCTGCACGCCGTCGTGGAAGTCGGCGAGCGTGCGCTCGCGCAGCGTCGCGATCGTGTGGGCGATGAAGTCGTCGTCGTACAGCTCCGCGGGGCCGGCGATGACGATCTCGGCGAGGTCGAGCACGCCGACGACGGGCGCGAGCGCGATGCCGAGGCGCTCGGCGGCCTCCCGCAGCACGATCGCGCGGTCCTCGCCCGCGGCGATGCGGCTCGCGAGCGCCTGCGCCGAGACCCACGCCTCGAGGCAGCCGTGCTTGCCGCACGCGCAGAGGGGGCCGCCGTCGGTGCCGACCGTGACGTGGCCGATCTCGCCGGCGGCGTTGCGGGTGCCGAGCACGGGGCGCCCGTCGAACAGGAGCGCGGCGCCGAATCCGCGGCCCATGCGCACGAGCAGCAGCTCGGATCCGGAGGCGCCGAGGATCCACTCCGCGAGCGCCGCGGCGTTCGCGTCGTTCGCGACGATGACCGGCAGGTCGAGAGCCTCGTGCACGAGGCTCTCGAGGGGCACGTCGTGCCAGCCGAGGTTCGGCGAGACGAGCACGCGCCCGTCGGGCGCGACGATGCCCTGCGCGCCGATGCCGACGCCGAGGAGGGGCCGGGTGGCGACGGCGACGAGCTGGCGGGCGAGCGAGATCGTCGCCTCGACGGCCTCGTCGCCGGCGCGGTCGGCGGGGCGCGGCACGCTCGCGCGGGCGATCTCGGTGCCGTCGAGGTCCATGACGACGCCGACGAAGGCGTCGGCGCCCGACAGGTCGATTCCGACGACCTGGTGCCCGGAGCGGTCGATGTCGACGAGGATGGCGGGCTTGCCGGGGCCGGAGGCGCGGCGCGCGCCGTGCTCGACGAGCAGCCCCCCGTCGATGAGCTCGGCGACGAGGTCGGAGATCGTCACGCGCGTCAGCTCGGTGCGGCGCGCGAGGTCGGCGCGGCTGAGCGGCTCGCCGTTCTGGAACAGCGTCTGCAGCACGAGGGCGCGGTTGTGCGCCCGGACGTGTCCGGGCGAGACCTTCGCGCGGCGGGCCGTGCCCCGCGTCATCTCCGTCGATGGCATGTTTGGAAGTAGACCTTACAAATCGACCTCGCGCAAGCCCGGAGCGGATATTCGTGAGGAACATTTACAAATCCGAGACCTGTGTCGACGTCGGGCCCTCCGCGCTGATACCGTGCCTCGCTATGGCCCTTCCCCTCCTCCCCCTGCCCCAGTCGATCGACGAGCGCGACGGGGCGCTCGCCCTCGGGTCCGGGCTCGCCGTCGACGCCGACGATGCACTCCGCGCCGAGGCCGACCTGCTCGCGCGCGACCTCGCCGAGCGCATCGGATCCGGCCCCGCCGCCGACGCCCCGACCCTGACGCTCCGCCTCGGCGGCGACCACGGCGAGGAGGGGTACGCCCTCGCGGTCGACGAGACCGGCATCGCGATCGAGGCCTCCGCCCCCGCGGGCGCCTTCTGGGCCGGCCGCACCCTGCTGCAGCTCGTGGAAGGCGCGGGATCCGCCGCGCGCGTCCCGGCGGTCGAGGTGCGCGACGCCCCGCGCTTCGCTTACCGCGGCGTCATGCTCGACATCGCGCGGCACTTCCACCCGGTCGAGACGATCGTGCGCCTCATCCGGCAGGCGAGCGACCTGAAGAAGAACGTGCTGCACCTGCACCTCACCGACGACCAGGGGTGGCGCATCCGGCTCGACTCTCGGCCCGAGCTCGCGGAGGCCGCATCGGGATCCTCCGTGTGGGGCGACCCCGGCGGGTTCCTCACGCGCGACGACTACGCGACGATCGTGCGCGCCGCGGCCGAGCGGCACATGACGGTGGTGCCCGAGGTCGACGTGCCCGGCCACACGCACGCGGTCGGGCTCGCGTATCCCGAGCTCGCGGCGGATCCCGTCATCAGCGACGCCGTGCGCGAGGTCGCCGAGATCTACGGCGGGGGCCTCCCCGTCGCGGGCGAGCCGTACCACGGCCTCGGCGTGGGCTTCTCGTCGCTCGTCGCGGACGCGCCGGGCGTCGACGACTTCCTCCGCGACGTCTTCGGAGAGCTCGCCGAGATGACGCCCGGCCCGTATCTGCACCTCGGCGGGGACGAGGCGCTCGGCACGCCTCCCGACGTGTACCGCGAGTTCACGGCGCGCGCCGCGCGGATCGTCGCCGAGACGGGGAAGACCCCGATCGCGTGGCACGAGGCGGGCGCGGCGTCGACGCCGGAGGGGGCGATCGGGCAGTACTGGGGCCTCCTCGAACCGACCGACGGCGCCGACGAGAAGGCCAGGGCGTTCGTCGCGCGCGGCGGCCGGGTGATCCTCTCCCCCGCAGACGCGATCTACCTCGACATGAAGTACGACGCCGATCAGGCCGTGGGCCTGACCTGGGCGAACGGGCCGACGAGCGTCGAGCGCTCGTACCGATGGGATCCCGCGGGCGTCATCGAGGGGCTCGACGAGCGCGACGTCCTGGGCGTCGAGAGCGCGCTCTGGACCGAGACCGTGCGCACCCGCGACGACATCGACCACCAGGTGCTCCCGCGCCTCGCGAGCGGCGCGGAGGCGGGCTGGTCGGCGCCGCTCGGATCGACCCCCGAGCGCACCTGGGAGGGCTTCCGGTCGCGCGTCGCGGGCCTCGCGGGCGAGTGGGAGCGGCAGGGCGCGCGGTTCTTCCGCTCGCCCGAGATCCCCTGGAGGTGACGGACGGCCGAGTGCAATCTGCCCATCACGCGGCGCCGCGCTCTCGCAATCTGACGACGGATCTGCGACACTGAGGGGAGATTCCGTCACCGTCGACCGCGTCGACCGTCCGAGGAGTGCATCGATGAAGATCGCCGTCCCCACCGAGGTCAAGAACAGCGAGGGCCGCGTCGCCCTCACACCCGCCGGCGCCGACGCGCTCGTGCACGCGGGGCACGAGGTGATCGTGCAGCGCGGGGCGGGCGAGGGATCCCGGATCCCCGACAGCGCCTACGAGGCGGCAGGGGCGCGCATCGCGCCCGACGCCGAGGAGACGTGGGGCGAGGCCGATCTGCTCGTGAAGGTGAAGGAGCCCACGCCCGCCGAGTTCGGCTTCCTGCGCGACGACCTCACGCTCTTCGCCTACCTGCACCTCGCCGCCGATCGTCCGCTCACCCGGCGGCTCGTCGAGGCGGGGACGACCGCGGTCGCCTACGAGACGGTGCAGCTCGCCGACCGGTCGCTGCCCCTGCTCACCCCCATGAGCGAGGTGGCGGGCCGCCTGTCGATCGTGAACGGATCGCACCACCTGCTGCGCACGAAGGGCGGGCGCGGCATGCTGCTCGGCGGCATCGCGGGCACGCCGCGGGGCCGGGTCGCGGTGATCGGCGGCGGCGTCGCGGGCGAGCACGCCGCGGCGAGCGCGCTCGGCCTGGGGGCGCAGGTCACGGTGCTCGATGTGAGCCTGCCGCGGCTGCGCGAGCTCGAGCGCCGCTACGGCGGCGCGCTCGAGACGCGGCACTCGACCCGCCACGCCGTCGCGGAGGCCGTCGCGGGCGCCGACCTCGTCGTGGGATCCGTGCTCATCCCCGGCGCCGCCGCGCCGAAGCTCGTGACCGACGACATGGTGCGCGCCATGCGGGCCGGATCCGTGCTCGTCGACATCGCGATCGACCAGGGCGGCTGCTTCGAGGGGTCCCGCCCCACGACCCACGACGACCCCGTGTTCCCGGTGCACGACGTGCTGTTCTCGTGCGTCGCGAACCTGCCGGGCGCCGTGCCCGAGACGTCGACCCGCGCGCTCACGAACGCGACGCTCCCCTACATCCAGCGCATCGCCGACCTCGGCTGGGACGCCGCGGCCGCCGCCGACCCCGCCCTCGCGAAGGGCCTCAACGTCGCCGCCGGCGAGATCGCGAACGCCGGCGTCGCGGAGGCGTTCGCGGGCTGAGGCTGCGGCCGCGTCTCCCCGCGGGCCGCTCGAGTACCATGCCAACCGACAGCCCGCCGTGAGGAGCAGCAGTTCGTGGCAGACGACCAGAGCCGCGCGGCGGAAGAGATCGGCACGAACCGGCTGATGCGCCTGTGCGAGATGCTCGACGACGCCCCCGAGGTCGCGGAGGCCGTCGCACTCGCCGCCTCGCACCCGCAGCGGTACGTCGAGCGCCACGAGTTCGAGCTGCTGCAGCGCGGCATCGAGGAGCCCGCCGACGTCGATCCGTGGACCGACGCGCGGTGCGGCAAGCTGATCGGCAACACGCTCGCCCTAGTCGCGATCCTGCTGATCGCCGCCGCCGAGATCATCGCGGCCGCCGCACTCGCCGTGACCGACAGCGGACGGTGGGGCACGTACGTGCCGCTCGCGATCGCGCTGGCGATGACGATCCCGGCGTTCCTCACCGTGCGGCGGTTCCGCCTCGGCCTGACCGCCGCACGGGACGCGGGCCGGGAGTACATCGCGATCACTCGCGACGGGCTGCGCCTCGCCGGCACCCCCGTGCTCTGGTCAGACGTCTGCGGCGGGCTCATCACCGACGAACGCGGCGACACCGAGACGCACGGCACGCCACGCGCGGCACTGATGCGGGGGATCGGGTACTCGCGCGTCGAGGTGCATCTGGGTTTCCGAAAGGGGCTCGCGAAGCAGCTGCGCTCCCGAGCGACGCCGCCGGCCCGCCGCCTGTACATCGCGGATGTGATCAGCGGCCTGCGCATCCCGCTGGAGTGGGCGGTGCCTCCCGAGCAGATCGCGCCGGTGCTGCACGGCATCCGGGTCAGCGCCGCGCTCGCAGGCGTGCGGGTGGTCCGCTCGACCGATCCCGAGGTCATCCACGCGACCGTGATGCGCATCCTGGGCGGCGAGCAGCCGAAGAGCACTCTGTGAGCGAGAAGAGGCGCCATGACAGGTCGAGATCCCGGTGTCGTCACCGTGGGAGACGGCACGACGGTGCTGAACGGGGGCGCGTACGCACTGGTCGACGGAGTGATCTACCAGCTCGGCGGCCCCTCGACAACGAGCAGACGGACCCGGGTTCTCCACGCGGTGGATCCCTGGGCCAGTCCGCTCCGTCTCGAGGTGCCGATCGAGATGTCCCTCAGGCGCATCAGTCCGTCGGCGACCTATCGCGGAGCGCGGATGCAGGATCTCTCGTTCGGCGACGACGGGATGGTCTCCTTCTCCGTCTGGCCCTACCCTGCCGGGTGGCCGGACGGGATCGAGCTCCAGCGGTACGGCATGCCGGACGGGCCGGTGACGGCTTCTGGACCGGACGGATCGCGTTCTCGGAGCTCGAGGACCTCGACGACGACATCCCCGGCGAGTGGCGCGCTCACCTGCCGACAGGCAGGGTCGACGATGCCGCCGCGGCGACCGGTGCTCTGCGGGATCCGCGTGCGGACGAGGCGTACTTCGGCCGCCAGCTCGATCATCTGGCGCTGTTCATCGACGGCGACGGAGGGCGTCTGGCGAAGCCGGACGAGGCGTGGAGGATCGGCATCGAGTATCGGGGCAGCGCAGCGGGCGATCGCGCCCCGTTGGGACCGCTTCGCGGCGCTGTACTCGGCGGGAGCGGACGCCAATACGCTGCGCGTGGAGTTCCTCGGGCCGCTGTCGGCCGCGGAGCGCGCGGTGGCGTTCGCGAAGCGGGACATCCCGGACGACAGGCGGGCGACGATGTTCGCGATCGGGCAGAGCGGCCGGGATCGCTTCCTCGACAAGGACCATTACCGCGGGTGGCTGTGGCTCGTCTCGCTGGCGATCGTCTTCGAGGTCGACGAGGGCACCTTCGATCGGGTGGTCGACGCCGCGGAGTTCGGCTGGGGGGGATCGGCTGCTGGGCCGTCTGATCGCCGTCCGGATCATCCGGTGGGCGACGATCTGATGCTCCCGCGGGTGGTGGGCGCGCTGGACAGGGCGTTCGAGGCGAAGAGCCGGGAGTCGGCGGAGGAGGCCGTGGCCCAGTACCTCGCGAAGTGGTATCCGGCGTGGAAGGGCGTGTCCAGATGGGGCGGGCACGCTCTCGTCCCGAAGAAGAAGGTGTACGTCGGGTACTGGGCCTTCGAGGCGGTGGCCGTGACGGCCGCGCTCGGTCTGGACGACTCGGTCTTCCGCGCGGACGAGCACTATCCTCAGGACCTCGCGAGCCCCGCGGCGGCCTCCGGCTCCTGATCGCCGCGGTGACGACGCGGCGTTCTCCCGCATCGCCCCGCCGGGCGCGGCACCCGAGGCCTCGTCGCGCGGGCCGAGACCGAGGGCCTGCCCGTCTCGACGATGGCGAGCCTGCTCGTCACCCGAGGGCTGCGCGAGACGCCCCTCGAGGAGATGCTCCGCGCCACGATCCGGCCCGAGTTCCTCCGCGACGCGTCCTGAGCACCTCAGCACGCCTCGCGCAGGTGACCCGGGGATCCGACCGGCACGAGGTCGCGATCGCGGAGGATCGCGAGGGGCGCACGTCCGGGCGCCTCGCACGCGTCGGCGAAGGTCATCCCGGCCTCGTCGAGCGCTTCGGGGTACTCGATCTGCAGCACGCGGTCGCCGTACGCATCGGCGTACGCGCCGCACTCGCCCCACGCGGCGCACTCCTCCGTGACGGCGAAGTCGAACCCCAGCTCGTCGCGGGCGACCTCGGCGATCTCCGCGGCGTTCTTCTGGGCGACGGCGAGCCCCGCCTCGTGGGCGACGTCGACGTACGCGCGCGCCAGCTCGCGCGCGCCCTCCTCGTCGATCGCGTCGAACCGGGTCCACGTGTCGAGGTTGTCGATCTCGACCGCGTCGAAGCCGCCTGAGGCGCACCCCTCGATGATGGGCGCGAGGATCTCCAGGATCGCCCGCCGCTGCTCCGCGGTCGACGGGTCGAGCACCCGCTCGTCCGGCCAATCGGGATCCACGACGACGGATCCGTCCGCGTCGCGCAGGAGGACCTCCTCCGGCCACGCGTCGTCGCCCGGCTGCGTCTGAAAGCCGTTCACGTAGCAGACGCTGTACGCGTCCGCGAGCGGATCCGCCGCCGCATCGCGCACGACGACGTCGATCGGCTCGCCGCCGACCTCGTCGTACGCCCCGCCGAGCTGATAGTCGAAGACCCCCTCGGCGGGCGGGAGCACGGGCTCCGCCGCCCCGCTCGCGCACCCCGAGAGCAGGAGCACGAGCCCCGCCCCGAGACCGAGCACCCCGGCCGCTCCCCCGCGCCGCCCGCTCGATCCCCGCGCGCCGCCCGCTCGGCCCGCTCGGCCCGCTCGATCCACCTCACCCGCACCACCCGCTCGCGAGTGGCGCAGAAACTCGCGAGCGGCGCAGGAATCCGACCTCATATCAGCGCCGTTCGCGAAGATCTGCGCCACTCGCGAGCCCGAAGACGCCGTCAGCGGCCCTCGGGGTCGTCGGCGAGCTCGTCGACGATGAGGTTCTCGCGGTCGATCGTGCCGTTGCGGTAGGCCTGCCGCCCCACCATGTGGGCCGAGAGCGGGGCCGTGGCCATCTGGATCACGACGATCGGGATGATGAACGCGACGACGGGCCAGCTCTGCAGCGCGAGCGCCACGCCGATCAGGATGAGGATCAGGCCGAGCACCTGCGGCTTCGTCGCGGCATGCAGACGCGACGGCACGTCGCGGAAGCGCAGCAGGCCGATCGCCGCCGTCAGGCACAGCGCGGCGCCGATGAGCACGAGCACCAGGGCGGCGATCTCGAAGGCGTCGGTCATCGTTCGTCCCTCCTCTGGTCGCGGCGCGCGACGAAGCGCGCGACGGCGACGGTGCCGAGGATGCCCGTCGCCGCGATCATGAGCATCACGGGCAGCGTGTCGGTGCGCTGGTTGATGACCGCCTCCGCGCCCATCACGCAGAGCACCTCGGTGAGCAGCACGTCGCTCGCGACGGCGCGGTCGAGGATCGACGGACCCTTCACCATCCGGATCAGCGTCAGCACCGCCGCGACGGCGAACAGCGCGACGATGATCGCGATCAGCACGTTCTGGACGGTCATGCCGCGCCTCCCACCGACTCGGCTCGACGCTCGGCGACGGTCACGCCGCGACGCACATCCTCGACGGACTGCCGCGACCCCAGAGCGAGCGCGATGCGCTTCTCCCACCGCCACGCCGACCGGCGCACCCTCTCGACGTCGTCCATCGTCCGGGTGCGGATCGCGTGCAGGTACAGGATACGGTTCTCGCGATCGGCTTCGACCACCGTGGATCCCGGCACGAGCGACATCGTCACGGCGACGTGCGTCATGAGGAGGTCGTCGTCGACCTTCAGCGGCACCCTGATGACGGCGGCGTACGGCGGGTTCGGCGTGAGCGCCTCCCAGGCCACCTCGAGGGCTCCGCGCACGAGGTCGAGGAGGAACGCCACGACGAAGATCAGGAGACGCCACGGGTTCACCCGCCCCGACAGTTCGGCGCTCGGCAGGCGGAAGGCGGCCGTGACGAAGGCCGCGACCGCGACGCCCGTGATGGCGGCGAGCCAGGTGAACTGGCCCCACAGCAGCATCCAGAGGATGACGAGCCAGATCGAGAACGGCAGCTGCACCCAGAAGCGGCGCAGGGCGCTGCGCTTGGCGGCGATCATGATCCCTGCTCCACCCCCTCCAGCTGCACGAGCGAGATCGGCTCGAGCAGCGACTGGCCGACGCGCTCGCACACGTCGTAGATCGGCCCCGCGAACACCGTGAGCGCGACGGTCACGACCACCATGCCGATCGTCGTGCCCGTCATGATCTTCGGCGTCTCGAGCTTCTTCGTCTGCACGTCGGCGGCGGGAGCGCGCGTGAGGTACTGCACGCGCTCCTCCGTGAGGGCCGAGTCCTCTTTCTCGCGCCAGAAGGCGAGGTTCCATGCCCGCATGAGCGCGTAGAGCGTGAGCAGCGACGTGATGACGCCGGCGCCGATCGCCGTCCACATGAGCGGGGTGCCGATCTCGGCCGCCGCGTCGAACAGCGCGACCTTGCCGATGAACCCGGAGAACGGGGGCAAGCCGCCGAGGTTGAGCGCGGGGATGAAGTACAGCGCCGCGATGAGCGGAGCCGCCGCGACGAGGCCCTTCACCTTCAGGATCGACGTGGATCCCGCGTGCCGCTCGATGAGGCCCACGGCGAGGAACAGCGTCGTCTGCACGACGATGTGGTGGACCATGTAGAACACGGTCGCGCCGATCGCCGCCTCCGTCGCCATCGCGAGCCCGAACACCATGTACCCGACGTGGCTCACGAGGGTGAACGACAGGATGCGCTTCAGCTCGGCGTGCGCGACGGCGCCCAGGATGCCGACGACCATCGTCGCGATCGCGACGACCACGAGCACCCCGTTGATGCTCGAATCGTGGAACATCTGCGTCTCGGTGCGGATCATCGCGTAGACGCCGACCTTCGTCAGCAGGCCCGCGAAGACCGCCGTGACCGAGGCGGGGGCCGTCGGGTACGAGTCGGGCAGCCAGAACGACAGCGGGAACACCGCTGCCTTGATCGCGAACCCGAGGATCAGCATGATGTGCAGCACCATCTGCACGTGATCCGGCAGCTCGACCATGCGCTCGGCGATCTGCGCCATGTTCACGGTGCCGAGCGACGCGTAGATGAGGGCGATCGCCGAGAGGAACACGATGCTCGACACGAGCGACACCACGATGTAGACGGTGCCCGTGCGGATGCGCGACTCCGTGGATCCCAGGGTGATGAGCACGTACGACGCGACGAGCAGGATCTCGAAGCCGACGTAGAGGTTGAACAGGTCGCCCGCGATGAACGCGTTGAAGATGCCGGCGCCCAGGATCAGGTAGGTCGGGTGGAAGATCGAGACGGGCGCGTCGTCGTCGCGGTCGGTGGCTCCCTGGCCGATGGCGAAGAGGAGCACCGCGAGCAGCACGATGCTGGACACCGCGATGAGGAGCGCCGCGAAGCGGTCGACGTAGAGCACGATGCCGAGCGGCACGGGCCATCCGGCCACCGACACCGCCAGCGGCTCTCCGCGGTCCACCGCGACGAGCATGACGATCGCGAGCACGAACACCGCGGACAGCGTGACGACCGACACGGCGGCCTGCAGGCGGGCTCGGCGCCCGACCAGCAGCGCGAAGCCGGCTCCCAGGAGCGGAAGGGTCACGAACAGCGGAACGAGATTGCTCACCGATCCCCTCCTCTCTCGTCGGACTGCTGCGGGGTGACCGCCGTGAGCGGCGCCGCCTCGGTGCCGCTGAAGTCGGTCGTCTCCTCGTCTTCCTCCTCGGCGTCCTCCTCCTCGTCGTCGAGCACGCCCTCCGTCTCGCCGGCGCGCTCGTGCAGCGAGAGATCCTCTTCGTCGTCCTCGACCGTGTCGGCCTGGCCGAGCTGCCAGGAGCGGTAGATGAGCGCGAGCAGGAAGGCGCTGACCGCGAAGGTGATGACGATCGCGGTGAGCATGAGCGCCTGCGGCAGCGGATCGGACTGGTGCCCCTCGTTGCCGTGGAACGGCGAGACGCCGGGGAAGCCCATCGCGATGAGCAGGAGGAGGTTGGTGGCGTTGCCGAGCAGCAGGAACCCGATGAGCACGCGCGTGAGGCTGCGCTCCAGCATCGCGAAGACGCCGAGCGCGTAGAGCGCCCCCATGACGACGACGAGGGTGATCGAGACGGTCACGAGACGCCTCCCTTCGCCGGGGAGGCCACGAACGGGCGGCCGTCCTCCTCCTTGAGCTGGCGGTCGACCTCCGCGCCCAGCGAGCGCAGCACGTCGAGCACCAGGCCGATGACCACGAGGTACACGCCGATGTCGAAGAACGTCGACGAGACGAACTCGATGTGGCCGACGAGCGGGAGGTCGGCCTCCCAGATCGCCCGGGTGAGCGGCTCGGAGCCGAACAGCATCGGAGCGATCGCGGTCGTCACGGCGATGATGATGCCGAAGCCCAGCATGTGCCCGGCGTCGGTGGGCGCCGCGACGCCCAGCTCGTACCGCCCGCCCGCGACGTAGCGCATGACGAGGGCGAGACCGGCGACGAGCCCGCCCGCGAACCCGCCGCCCGGCAGGTTGTGCCCGGCGAACAGCAGGTAGATCGAGATGACGATGATCGTGTGGAACAGCACGCGCACGATCACCTCGAGGATGATCGACCGCGACTCGGGCGCCTGCGCCTGACCGCCGATGAGCCACGCCCGCGGGGCGCCCGCGTTGTCGGCGCTGCTGACGCGCGGGCCGTGCGTCGTCTCGACGATCGGACGGTGCCGGATCGCGCGTCGCGCGCCGGCGGGGATCTTCTCGCGCACCTTCGAGCGGATCTCGCTGAGGCGGTCTCCGCGCGCTGTGACGAACACGAGCGAGGCGACGCCGGTGGCGGCGAGCACGAGCACGCTGAGCTCGCCCATCGTGTCCCAGCCGCGCAGGTCGACGAGCGCCACGTTGACGACGTTCTTGCCGTGGCCGATCTGGTAGGCCAGCTCGGTCCACGGCTCCGAGACGGGGTCGTGGATGCGGGCGCCAGCCGCGACGACCACGAGGACCGCCATCATCGCGCCGACCGCGATGCCGAGGATCGCGCGCAGCACGGGGCTCGAGCTGCCGTTGTGGCTGCCGAGGCGCGCGGGGATGCGCCGCAGCACGAGCGAGAAGGTGATGAGGGTCACGGTCTCGACGAGCACCTGGGTGACGGCGAGGTCGGGGGCGCCGAAGAGCGAGAACAGCGTGATCATGCCGAGGCCGGTCACGGAGACGAGCACCACGCCCGTGAACCGCTTCTTCGCGCGGACCGCGATGATGCCCGCGACGATCATGAGGCCCGCCGCGATCGGCTCGATGGGGGTGTGCCAGGCCGCGAGATCGACCTTCCACTCCGTGCTCGACAGGAGAGCGACGCCCTCGGCGGCGAGCAGCACGAGGAACACGGTGCTCACGTAGATCGGCAGGGATCCGCGCTGGGTCTTGCTCGTGACGACGACCGCGAGGCGGTCGACCGAGCGGGTGATCGCGTAGTAGACGTCGTTCGCGTACACGTGCAGCACGCGCCCCTTGCGGCCCCAGCGTCCCGACCGGTTCGCGAGGAACAGGAGCACGCCCGCGACGATCGACAGGGCCGAGAACCCGAGCGCCGGCTCGAGGCCGTGCCAGAGCGCGAGGTGGTAGCCGTGCTCGCCCGGCGCGGTGTTCGCGTAGGGGGCGATGAGGTCGTCGATCATCGGCGCGACGATGCCGCCGGCGAGCGAGAGCGCCGCGAGGATGAGCGGGCTCGCGAGGAAGCCGAGGGGCGGATCCGGCCATTCGGTGACGGGACGCGCCTCGCCTGCGGTGTCGCGCTTCGTCGCGAACGCGCCCCAGAGGAAGCGCAGGCCGTAGGCGACGGTGAGCGCGGATCCGAGGATCACGCCGACGAGGGCGACCCAGCCCCACGGGCTGCCCGCGAGCGCCGCCTCGAGCAGCGAGGTGAGCGCGGCCTCCTTCGCGACGAAGCCGAGCATCGGCGGCAGGCCCGCCATCGAGGCGACGGCGACGATCGAGATGCCCGCGAGCGTCGGCGCCTGGCGGCCGAGGCCGCTGAGCTCGCCGATGTCGCGCGTCGAGAGCTGGCGGTCGATGATGCCGACGACGAGGAAGAGCGTGGCCTTGAACAGCGCGTGGCCGATGACGAGGGCGAGCCCCGCGAGCGCCGTGTCGCGCGTGCCGAAGCCGATGACGACCGAGATGAAGCCGAGCTGGCTGACCGTGCCGTAGGCGAGGATGCGCTTGAGGTCGCACTCGCGCAGCGACTGCAGGCCGCCGAGCAGCATCGTGACGATGCCGAGGACGACGAGCGTCGGCCGCCAGACGACGCCCTCGCCGAAGGTCGGCGCGAACAGGCCGAGCAGGTAGATGCCCGCCTTCACCATCGCCGCGGCGTGCAGGTAGGCGCTGACCGGCGTGGGCGCGGCCATCGCGCCCGGGAGCCAGTAGTGGAACGGGAAGATCGCCGACTTGCTGAGCGCGCCGACGAGCAGCAGGGCGAGCGCGACCTCGATGACCGTGCCCGACGGCGGATCGGCGAGGATCTCCTGGATGCTGTTGGTGCCCGCCTGCACGACCATCATGACCGCGCCGACGAACATCACGAGGCCGCCGAGGGTCGTCGTCAGCAGCGCCTGCAGGGCCGCACGGCGGCTGGCCGCGCGCTGGTAGTAGTGGCCGATCAGCAGGTACGACAGGATGCTCGTGATCTCCCAGAACATCACGAGGACGATGAGGTCGTCGGTGAGCACGAGGCCGTACATCGCGCCCGAGAAGGCGAGCAGCACGGCGGCGAACCGGCCGACTCCCTCGTGCTTGCCGCGGAAGTAGTCGCGGCAGTAGAGCAGCACGAGCGCGCCGACGCCCGTGACGATGAGCGTCATCACCCAGTTCAGGGTGCTCATGCGCATCGAGAGATCGATGCCGAGCGGGCGGATCCACTCGTATACCTCGGTCGGAATCCTTCCGGCGAGCACGTCGCCTGCGGAGAGGATCGCGTGCACGAGACCCGCGAGCGGGAAGAGCGCCGCGACGTAGAAGACGCGGGGCCCCATCAGCTTCGTCAGGGGAACGAGAAGCAGCGATCCGACCGCGAAGGCAGCGAGGATCGCGAGCATGGGCGTCTCCTCGGCGTCGGGCACCGTTCACACGGGCGCGGCGGGCGTCTGTCCTGTCCATTCTACGGGTACAGGATGTTCCGGCGGCGCGGGATCTGTCAGGAGATGCGGATCCGGGCATGCCCTTCGCGGCCGTCGCCGCTCCTCAGGCGCGCGCTCAGAACGAGGCGAGGGCCCGCTGGCGCACGATGCCGGCGACTCCCGCGATGACGACGTCGTCGCCTCGCGATCCCGGCCGCACGACGCATCGGCGCCCCGAGACGAGCGCGCGCCTGGTCGTGATCGCCTCCTGCGCCACGGCGGCGACGGCCGCGAGGTCGAGCACCGCCGGGCCCTGCACGATGACCTCGGGCACGTCGAGCATCGCCACCGCCGAGAGGAGCCCCTCGCCGAGCATCTCGCCGATCCGGCGGTGCGCCTCCGCCAGCTCCGCCCGGGTCTCCGCCCCCTGCTCCCCGTCCCGCAGCTCCCGCACGCGGGCGACGAGCTCCTGCACCGCGCGCTCGACCGTCGTCTCGTCGTCCGCGCCCGGGCGGAGCAGGATGTGGCCGATCTCGCCCCCGGCGTGATTGGCGCCCCGCACGAGGCGGCCCCCGATGACGGCCGCGCCGCCGACGCCCGTGCCGATTCGCACGAGGAGCGTGTCTGAGGGACGCGCGGAGCCGAGCTCTGCGGTGATCGCCGCGTTGACGTCGTTCTCGACGACCGCAGGCACCCCGAAGCGCTCGGTCAGCAGCTCGGCGAGCGCGAGGCGGCGCCAGCCGAGGTTGGTCGACTCGACGACGACCCCGTCGTCGTCGACGATGCCGGGGGATCCGACCCCGATGCCGCCGAGCGGGCTCTCCGAGGCGGCCGCGAGCCGCGCGACGAGATCGACCACGGCGGCGAGCGCCGCCTCGCCCCGCAGGTCGCCCTCGACGGCCGCCTCGTGCAGCGCGGCGCCGTCGAGGGCGACGAGGCGGCCGGCGAAGCGGCGCGGCTGGCTGAGGTCGACGGCGACGACCGCGAACGCGTCCGGGTTCACCCGGAGCAGCGTCGCCGGCTTGCCCGGCCGCCCCGTGGTCTCCCGCGCGCCGGCCTCCGCGATCGCCCCGTCGGCGACGAGCCCGCTGACGAGCTCCGACACGGTGATGCGCGAGAGCCCGGTGATGCGCGAGATGTCGGCGCGGCTGACCGGAGCGGCCCGCAGCACCGTGCGCAGCACGAGGGCGCGGTTGTGGGCCCTCGCGTCGGTCGGCAGGAGCTTCGCCTCCGGGCTCGGCGCAGAGCTCCTCCCCGTCGTGTCCCAGTCCATCGTCGCTCCCGCTCCTCGTTCGTCGGCCGCCGCGGCGCTGGCGGCCGTTCCATGATCCCCCTGTCGTCCTCATCGACGAACGGGAGGGCGCGCGGATTCGTATCGATCCCCTGCAGAACACATCGACACGCGACAGAAACATTCCGACCAATCGGGCGTAACCACCGCGCTCTTGAACCAGATTAGTTTGTATGGCACCTTTACAGAATCCCCGGCGCCGGGAGACCCACCTCACCCGTCGCGAGCGGTTCAATGTCGAATCCGCGCCGTCCCGGCGCATCACGAGAGGGACCACGATGACCACCACGAGACGCATCGCGATGGGAACGCTGCTCGTCGGCGCGCTCGCGCTGACGGGATGCAGCGGATCCGACGGATCCGGAGGCGGCGGGGAGTCGAGCCCCGACCTCACGGTCTGGTTCATGCGCGGCGACGTGCCCGACTCCGCGCAGGAGTGGCTCGTCGACGCCTGGGCCGAGAAGCACGACGGCGCCGAGCTCACGATCGAGATCCAGGACTGGGACGGCATCGTCACGAAGCTGCAGACGACCCTCGCGAGCGCCTCGCAGACGCCCGACCTCGTCGAGTTCGGCAACACGCAGGTGCGCACCTTCACCGAGGTGGGCGCGCTCTCCGACATCACCGACCTGACCGACGCGATCGGCGGAGACGACCTGATCCCGGCCCTCGTCGAGGCGGGCACGGCCGACGAGAAGCTGTACGCCGCGCCCTTCTTCGCCGGCACCCGCGTCATCTACTACCGCGAGTCGATGCTCGAGGCCGCCGGGGTCGACGTGCCCGAGACGCTCGAGGAGCTCGGCGACGCCGCCATCGCACTCAAGGAGGCGAACGTCGGCGACGTGCCCGACTTCGACGGCATCTTCCTCGGCGCGAAGGACTTCGGCTCCGGCCTCGGCTGGATCTTCACCTCCGGATCCTCGATCGCCGAGCAGGACGGCGACCAGTGGGTCGGCACGCTCTCGGAGCCCGAGGGCATCGCGGCGCTCGAGGAGCTGCAGCGCGTCTACCTCGAGGGCATGTCGACGGCCGCCACCGCCTCTGTGGACGAGACCCGCCAGCCCACCGTGAACGACAACGAGGGCCGCACCGCGATGTTCTCCGCGCTGCCGAGCCACTTCGCGAGCATCGACCCCGAGCTGCAGGACGACACGGGCGCCTTCGCCCTGCCCGGCCTCTCGGCGGGCGAGACCGGGCACGTGCTCGCCGGCGGATCCAACATCGGCATCCCGGCGCTCTCGCCCAACCAGGACCACGCGCGCGAGCTGCTGCACCTCATGTTCGAGCCCGAGTTCCAGGAGTCGTTCTCGACCGAGGGCGGCTGGGTTCCCGGCAACACCGCCTTCTCGGTGCCCGACGAGGCCAACCCGGCCGCGCTCGCCCAGGAGGACGCCGTGCAGGCCGCGGTGATGCCTCCGCCCACCCCCGGCTGGGGCATCGTCGAGAGCGACGACGTCGTGCGCGACCTGCTCACCGAGCTCGCCCAGGGCGAGGACCCCGCCGAGATCGCCCGGAAGTACGACGAGATCATCGCGTCGCACCTCAACGGAGACTGACGCGCCGTCGCGGCGCCGGCCCGCCCGGCGCCGCGACCCGTCAGCGGAGAGCCGCCTCATGACGAAGGTCCCCTCGCCCGTGCGGGTGTTCCTGCAGGTCGCGATGCTCCTCGCGTGGGCGATGCCGCACCTGTCGTCCCTGACCGTGTGGCAGTGGCTGTTCGACACCCGCAACGGCGTCGTGAACACCGTGCTCGTGGCGCTCGGCTTCGAGGGGTTCCGCAACCACGCCTGGCTCATGGATCCCGTCTCCTTCTTCGTCATCGCAGGGGCCGTCGTGACGTGGGGATCCGTTCCGCTCGTCATGTTCATGGTCTACGCGTCGCTGACGCAGCTCGACGACGCGGTCATCGAGGCCGCGCAGATCGACGGGGCCGGCCCCCTGCGGCGGTTCTTCTCGGTGACGATGCCGATGATCGCGCCCGTGCTGTTCCTCGTCGGCATGCTGCAGATCATCTGGGACCTGCGGGTGTTCACGCAGATCTCGGTGCTGCAGAACGCCGGCGGCGTGACCCGCGAGACCAACGTGCTGGGCACGTACATCTACCAGATCGGCCTCGGGCAGGGCGACTACGGGCAGGGGTCCGCCGTCGCGATGCTCATGCTGATCCTCACCCTGCTCGTCACGGCCGGCTACGTGCGCCAGCTGCTCAAGAATGCGAACCAGGCATGACCGCTCCCCAGGCTTCCCGCACCACGACGATGGCGGTCGTCACGCGCCGTCCCGGCGTCCGCCCCGCGACGAGGCGCCGCCGCGGCCCCCGCCCCCTCCTGTCGATCATCACGGTGCTGTTCGGCGCCCTGTGGATCTTCCCGATCTCCTGGATGATCAACTCGTCGCTGCAGACCGACGAGGAGCTCTACGGCTCCGGGCTGCTGTTCTTCCCCGTCTCGTTCGAGACGAGCAGCTACCTGACGGTGCTGCAGGACGGATCCTTCTGGAGCGCGATGGGGATGTCGGCGACGGTCACGGCCCTCGCCGTGGGGGTCTCGGTGCTCAGCGCGATCGTCGCGGCCGCCGCCGTCAGCCGCTTCCGGTTCCGCAGCAAGGGCGCCGTGATCGTGACGATCCTCGTGATCCAGATGATCCCCGCCGAGGCGATGTTCCTCTCGCAGTACCGGATGATGGACAGCTGGAGCCTCATCAACAGCGCCCTGGGCCTCGCCCTGCTCTACGCCGGCCACAGCATCCCCATCACGATCTGGATGCTCAAGGGCTTCATCGACGGCATCCCCTACGACCTCGAGGAGGCCGGCCAGGTCGACGGCCTGTCGCGGTTCGGCGCCTTCACCCGCGTCACCCTGCCGCTGCTCCTGCCCGGCCTCGTCGCCTCGGGGATCTTCGCCTTCCTGTCGGCGTGGAACGAGTACACGCTCGCGCTCGTCATCATGAAGGACAACGCCGCCGCGACGCTGCCCCTCTGGCTGCAGCGGTTCAACGTGAGCTACGAGGCGACCGACTGGGGAGGCATCATGGCGGGATCGGCGCTCATCGCGATCTCCGTCATCATCGTGTTCCTCATCGTGCAGGGCCGCATGGCGACGGGTCTCGTCGGCGGCGCCGTCAAGGGCTGACCCGGAAAGCGAGACCGCATGATCCCCTCCCCCGCCTCCCTGACGCCGGGCGACGGCGCGCTGCGCCTCGACGAGCGGACGACCATCGGCGGCGACGGCGCCGCGGCTCCCGTCGCCCGGTGGCTCGCCGAGCGGCTGCGCGAGCCCACCGGCCTGCCGCTCGCGGAGAGCGCGGATCCCGTGATCCGCCTGAGCGCGGATCCGTCGCTCGGCGCCGAGCGGTACCGGCTGTCGGTGACGCCGGACGGGGCGCGGATCATCGGGGGCGACGCCGACGGGGTGCGGCGCGGCGCGCAGACCCTCCGGCAGCTGCTGCCGCCCGCGGCGTTCCGCGAGGCGCCGGTGGGAGAGCGGGACTGGGAGGTGCCCGCCGTCGAGATCGACGACCGCCCGCGGCACGCGTGGCGGGGCGTCATGCTCGACGTGGCCAGGCACTTCCTGCCGCCGCGCGAGGTGAGGCGGTTCCTCGACCTCCTCGCGATGCACAAGATCAACGTGCTGCACCTGCACCTCACCGACGATCAGGGGTGGCGCATCGAGATCGAGCGCTTCCCGCTGCTGACCGAGGTGGGCGGCTGGCGCCCCCGGTCGCAGGTGGGGCACCGCACGGCCGGCGTCTTCGACCGGCGGCCGCACGGCGGCTTCTACACGCGCGACGACCTGCGCGAGATCGTCGCGCACGCCGAGCGCCTCGGCATCCTCGTCGTGCCCGAGATCGAGATGCCCGGCCACGTGGGAGCGGCCATCGCCGCCTACCCCGAGCTGGGCCTCGCGGGCGCGGCGCCCGCCGAGGTGCCCGGAGGATGGGGCATCGGCAGCCACGTGCTGAACCTGCGCGAGGAGACCGTCGACTTCTTCCGGCAGGTGCTCGACGAGGTCGTGGAGATCTTCCCCTCGCCCGTCATCGGGATCGGCGCCGACGAGTGCCCCGTGGAGCCATGGGAGGCCGACGCCGAGACGCGCGAGAGGCAGTCCGAGCTCGGGCTCGCCTCGGCGAGCGGGCTGCAGCCGTGGTTCGTCGCGCGGATCGAGGAGCACCTCGCCGCGCGGGGGCGCCGCGCGATCGGCTGGGAGGAGATCCTCGACGGGCCGCCGTCGCGCCCCGACACGGCCGTGCTCGCCTGGCGCGGCGACCACGCCGTGGCCCGCGCGGCCGAGGCCGGCGTCGACGTCGTCGCCTGCCCCGACATGTCGGCGTACCTCGACTACCGCCAGTCCGACGGCCCCGACGAGCCGATCCCGATCGGCACCGTCGTCGACGTCGACACGGTGGTCGCCTTCGATCCCGTGCCCCCGGGGCTCGCGGACGACGCCCGCGCCCACGTGCTCGGCGGCCAGGCGAACCTGTGGACCGAGAACATCGACCACCCGCGCGCGGTCGACTTCGCGGCGTTCCCGCGGGTCGCGGCGCTCGCGGAGGCCCTCTGGTCGGGCCCGGCGTCGCCCGACGCGTTCGCCCCGCGGCTCGCCGGGCACCTCGAGCGGCTGACCGCCGCGGGGGTGGAGTTCCGGCCCCCGGCCGGCCCTGCGCCCTGGCAGCGCCGCCCCGACGCGACGGGGCACCCGATCTCGCGAGCCGAGCGCGAGGCCGAGCTGCGCCGGGTGCGCGAGGCCGGTCGCACGACCGCGACGATGGGATGAGGGCGGGCGCAGCCGGTCCCCTCCCCGCCCGCCTCGGTTAGGCTCGCACGGTGCGCCTCGTCATCGCCCGCTGCTCCGTGGACTACACGGGCCGCCTCAACGCCCACCTGCCGCTCGCCACGCGCGTGCTCATGCACAAGGGCGACGGCAGCCTGCTCATCCACTCCGACGGCGGCTCGTACAAGCCGCTCAACTGGATGAGCCCGCCGTGCCGCCTCGACCACCTCGAGGTCGACGACGAGCTCGCCGAGGCGGGCGTGGCGGAGATGTGGAAGGTCACGCACCAGAAGTCGGGCGACTCGCTCACGGTGCGCATCCACGAGATCGTGGCCGACACGACGCACGACCTGGGCGCCGACCCCGGCCTCATCAAGGACGGCGTCGAGGCCGACCTGCAGCGCCTCCTCGCCGAGCAGGTGGACCTCATCGCCGACGGCGCGACGCTCGTGCGCCGCGAGTACCCGACCGCGATCGGCCCCGTCGACCTGCTCGTGCGCGACCCCGCCGGCGTCGCGATCGCCGTCGAGGTGAAGCGCCGCGGCGAGATCGACGGCGTCGAGCAGCTCACCCGCTACCTCGACCTCCTGGGCCGCGACCCGCTGCTCACGGGGATCCGGGGCGTCTTCGCGGCGCAGGAGATCAAGCCGCAGGCCCGCACCCTCGCGGAGGATCGGGGCGTCCGCTGCCTCACCCTCGACTACGCGGCGATGAAGGGCATCGACTCCGGCGTGCCGACGCTGTTCTGAGCGGGCCGGGGTCGACGCCCGCGGATCCCGCCGGGTTCGGCCGGGTGCGCGGCACCTCGTAGGGTGGGGAGCATGGCGGCATCACCCTGGTCCTGTGTCCTCTGGGACGTCGACGGCACGATCGCCGACGCGTCCGCCGGCATCGTGCCGCGCATCGCGCAGGTCCTCGCCGAGATCGGGGCGCCGCCCGTGCCCGCCGACCAGGTGAACCGGTGGATCGGGCCGCCCATGCTCGAGTCGTTCCAGGCGCTCGCGGGGCTCCCCGCGGATCAGGCTCGCGACGCCGTCGCCCGGTACCGCGGGCTCGCCGCCCAGCAGGGCTACGCCGCGTCCGTGCGCCTCTACGACGGGGTGCCCGACCTGATCCGCGCCGTGCACGCCGCCGGCGTGCCGCAGTCGACCGCGAGCACGAAGCCCGGCAACCAGGTCGAGGCGATCCTCGAGCACTACGACCTCTCCGGCTGCTTCGTCTCGATCCACGGCGCCGTGCCGGATCCCGACGCGCTCGACACCAAGTCCGACGTGCTCGGCCGTGCGCTGGCCGACCTCGCCGCCCGCGGCGTCGACGTCTCGAAGCCCGTGCTCATCGGCGACCGCCACCACGACGTCGAGGGGGCTGCCGAGCACGGCGTGCCCGTCATCTTCGCGCGGTGGGGCTTCGGGTCCTCCGAGGAGGAGGCCGGCGCGATCGCCGCCGTCGACACCCCCGACCAGCTGCGTCCCCTGATCCTCTCCGTCTGATGGGCGACCTCCTCTCTCGGATCGACCTCGAGGCCCTCCTCGAGGCGGCGCTCCCCGTCGGGATCGCGCTCGTCGTCCTGGCGGCGATCGTCGTCGTCGCCGTGATCGTCGCGAAGCGCGTGCGGCGCGGGAAGCGGGCGCAGGAGCGCGCGGCGGCCGAGCTCGCCGCCGCCGGCGCGAAGCTCGTCGAGCTCGACGACGCCGCGGCCGCGATCGACCTCGAGCTGGGCCTGTCCACGCCCCTCTACGGCGGCACCCCGCCCGCCTCGCTCCGGCGCGCGCGCCTGACCGCCCAGCACTCCCGCGACGACGCCTTCGCCGCCTACCGCACCGCGTCGGCCGAGGGGCGCCACCCCGCTGAGGTGCGCCGCGAGGCCCGCCGCCTCTCCCGCGCCATCGACGAGGCCCTGCGGATCACGTCCGCCGCGCGCGAGGAGAACGCCGCGTGGGTCGACGAGAACGCGTCGCCCGAGAGCCAGATCGACCTCGCCCAAGCCCGCATCGACGAGCTGCGCGAGCTGATGGGCGACCCGGCCGCGCTGCGCGTCGACCTCGAGCGCATCGCCGACGAGAGCGAGTGGGACGACGCCGCGCACGCCGACGAGCGCGCCCACGAGGCGATCGAGGAGGCCGAGGACCACTGGAACCGCGCCCTCGCCGCGATCGGGGATCCGTCGGCGTCCGTCCGCGAGGCGCTCGCCGACATGGAGCGCGCGCTCGTGCGCGCCGGCCAGAGCGCGCAGCTGCTGGAGGAGACCCACCGGCTCGTGACGGGCGCCGCGCAGGCGATCGGCGACGAGGAGAAGGCCGCCCGCTCCGCGATCCGCGCCGCAGAGGGCACCCTCGCGACGCTGTCGGAGGACGACGCCCCTCGCCTCGCCGAGGCGATCCGCGTCGCCGACTCGGCGCTCGAGCAGGCCATGCGCGTGGCGGAGCGGCGCCCCGTCACGGCCAACGAGCGGATCGCCCGCTTGCGGCACCGCCTCGACATCGCCCTCGGCGACTCCCGCACCCAGCAGCAGCGCCTCCGCGGCGCCCGCAGCGCCCTGCCCGGCTCGCTCAGCGCCGCGCGCAGCGCCCTCGCCCGCGCGGAGTCGATCGTGCTCGACGCGGAGCTCGACGCCCGCGTGCGCCTCGACAGCGCCCGCCATGAGCTCGCGGCGGCCCGCCAGGCGCACGACCCCATCGAGGCGCTCGAGGCCGCACGGCGCGCGACCCGCGACGCGGAGGAGGCCGCCGTGCTGGCGCGCTTCCGCAAGCGCCGCCGCTGACGAGCCCGATCCGCGAGGCCCCGCACACAGAGAAGCGCCCCGGGCCGGGGTCCGAAGACCACACGGCGCGGGGCGCGCAATCGCGCTGCGCTGAGTGCTTACAGCGGGACGATGTTCTCAGCCTGCAGGCCCTTGGGGCCCTGCGCGACCTCGAACTCCACGCGCTGGTTCTCTTCCAGCGAGCGGTATCCGCTGCTCTGGATCGCACTGTAGTGCGCGAAGACGTCCTGGCCGCCCTCGTCGGGGGAGATGAAGCCGAAGCCCTTCTCCGAGTTGAACCACTTGACGGTGCCCTGGGTGCTCATGTATTGCCGTTCTTTCGGGGCGGATGCCGGCGCAGTTTCACGCCGACGCTCTCAACCTAGCCCACACGCCTGGCGCGCAACAGGGGGCAGGCACGAAAACAGCCCTCACCGTCGGGGGAAACAGTGAGGGCCGGACGACCGAGAGAGGACGTCTGGATCCCAGCGTAGCGCCTCGCCGACGTCGGAGATGCGCCCCGCGCCCGGTCGTGGCGCGGATCTCGCGGCCGCGCGCCGCTCCACCGCGGGGACGCGCCCCCGGTCGCCCGGATCCGATTCCTCTCGTCGCGAACACGCCGCGGCGCGTCGGATCCGGATCCTCTTCCCCCGGCGCGCGGCAGGGCCCAGACTGAGCACATGAGCGACTCCCCCGCCCCCGGACGCCGCCTGCGCGAGCGGACCCGCGGATCCCGCTGGCCGCGCATCGTGCTGCCGGCCCTGCTCATCGTCGTCTGGCTCGCGGGAGCGGGGCTGGGCGGGCCGCTGTTCGGCAAGGTCTCCGAGGTGTCGTCGAACGACCAGACCGCCTACCTGCCGGAATCGGCCGACGCGACCCGCGTGCACGAGGCGCAGGAGGGCTTCGCGGACGGCGACGCGATCCCCGCGATCGTCGTCTTCTCGTCCGACGCCGAGCTGACGGACGACGACCTCGCGGCGCTCGGCACGGCGCTGGAGGACGTCGCCGCGCAGGACGACGTCGCGGGCGACGTGTCGCCGCCGATCCCGTCGGACGACGGCCTCGCGGCGCAGGCGTTCGTCCCCCTCGACGCGGAGGCCGACCTCGGCGACGCCGTCGCGGCGCTCGGCGATGCGCTCCGCGACGCGGCCCCCGAGGGCGTCGAGGTCTTCGTCACGGGCCCCGCCGGGTTCTCCGCCGACCTCGCGGCGGGGTTCGCCGGCATCGACGGCCTGCTGCTCGGCGTGGCCCTCGCGGCGGTGCTCGTGATCCTCGTGCTCGTCTACCGGTCGGCCCTGCTGCCCGTCGTCGTGCTGTCGACGAGCGTGTTCGCGCTCTGCGTCGCTCTGCTGGTCGTGTGGTGGCTCGCGAAGGCGGGGGTCCTGCTGCTCAGCGGGCAGACGCAGGGGATCCTCTTCATCCTCGTGATCGGCGCGGCGACCGACTACTCCCTGCTGCTCGTGGCGCGGTTCCGCGAGGAGCTGCGCCGGGAGCAGGACCGCGGCGCGGCGCTGTTCCGCGCCGTGAGGGGATCCGTCGAGCCGATCCTCGCGTCCGGAGGCACCGTCATCGCGGGCCTGCTGTGCCTGCTGCTGAGCGACCTGAAGTCGAACAGCACGCTCGGACCCGTCGCCGCGATCGGCATCGTCTTCGCGATGCTCGCCGCCCTCACCCTGCTGCCCGCCCTGCTGCTCGTGTTCGGCCGCACGGCGTTCTGGCCCCGCGTGCCGCGCGTCGCCGCCGACGCCGAGGAGACGCGCTCCGGCGGCTGGGCGCGCATCGCCGAGGCGGTACAGCGACGGCCGCGCCGCGTGTGGATCGCGACGACGCTGCTGCTCGTCGTCGGCTGCGTCGGCGTGACGCAGCTGCAGGCCGACGGCGTCGCGCAGTCGGAGCTCGTGCTCGGCGCCTCCGAGGCGCGCGACGGGCAGCGGGCGCTCGGCGAGCACTTCCCCGGCGGATCCGGCAGCCCCGCCGCCGTGCTCGCGCCCGAGTCCTCCTGGGAGGAGACGGCAGACGCGCTGCTCGACGCCGACGGGGTCTCGGGCGTCTCGATCGTCGCGCAGGACGCGCCGAGCGGATCCGCGACCGTCGACGCCGACGGCATCAGCGCGCAGGGCCCTCCCGGCACGCCCGCCCCCGAGCCGACCGTCGTCGACGGCGCCGTGATGCTGCAGGCGACGCTCGCCGACGCGGCCGACTCGGAGGCCGCAGCCGACACCGTGCGCGCCCTGCGCGACGCGGTGCCCGAGGGGGTGCTCATCGGCGGCGTGACGGCCACGGCGATCGACACGAACGACGCGTCGATCCACGACCGCACCCTCATCATCCCGATCGTGCTCGCGGTGATCCTCGCGATCCTCGCGATCCTGCTGCGCGCGATCGTCGCGCCGCTCGTGCTCATCGCGACGACCGTGCTGTCGTTCGGCACCGCGATGGGCGTCTCGGGGGTGCTGTTCGCGCACGTCTTCGACTTCCCGGGCGCCGACCCGGCCGTGCCGCTGTTCGGGTTCGTCTTCCTCGTGGCGCTCGGCATCGACTACAACATCTTCCTCATGACGCGCGTGCGCGAGGAGACCGCGAGGCACGGCACGCGGGAGGGGATCCGCCGCGGACTGACCGTCACGGGAGGGGTCATCACGTCGGCGGGCATCGTGCTCGCGGCGACATTCGCGGCGCTGTCGGTGATCCCGATCCTGTTCCTCGCGCAGCTGGCGTTCATCGTCGCCTTCGGGGTGCTGCTCGACACCTTCGTGGTGCGCACGCTGCTCGTGCCCGCCCTCGCGACCGACATCGGCCGCGCCGTGTGGTGGCCGTCGCGCCTCGCGCGGGGAGAGCGGTGACCGGGCCGGCGCGCGCTATGACGTTTCCTGATCCCAATACCCCGGATAGGATCGATTCCGCTCATCCGCACCGCACGAGAGGGATCCCATGACGCGAGACGCCGCCGTCCTCACCTGGCACGACGGGCGCTTCCTGAAGAACGGGGAGCCGCACCGGATCCTCGCCGGGTCGATGCACTCCTTCCGCGTGCACCCCGCGCAGTGGCGCGATCGCCTGCAGCGCCTCGCCGACCTCGGCCTGAACACCGTCGACACGTACGTGGCGTGGAACATGCACCAGCCCCGACGCGACGAGGCCCCCTCCTTCGACGGCTGGTGCGACCTGCCCCGGTTCGTCGAGACCGCGGGCGAGGTGGGCCTCGACGTCATCGTGCGCCCCGGCCCCTACATCTGCGCCGAGTGGGACAACGGCGGCCTGCCCGTGTGGCTCACGGCCGGCCACCCCGCGCTGCGCACGAGCGACCCGCGCTTCCTCGACCCCGTCGCCCGGTGGTTCGACGAGCTGCTGCCCCGCCTCGCGCCCCTGCAGGCCTCCGCGGGCGGCCCCATCGTCGCCTTCCAGGTGGAGAACGAGTTCGGCAGCTTCGGCGACGACCCCGCCTTCGTGCCCGCCATGCGCGACCTCATGACCGCGCGCGGGATCGTCGAGCTGACCTACACCGCCGACGGCCCGACCGAGCTGATGGTCGACGCCGGCACGATCGACGGATCCGTCATGGCGCTGAACCTCGGATCCCGCATCGCCGAGGCGCGCGCCTTCCAGCAGGAGCGCCGGCCAGGAGAGCCCTTCCTCGTCGGCGAGTTCTGGAACGGCTGGTTCGACCACTGGGAGCACCCGCACCACGTGCGCGACGCCGAGGGCGTGGCCGAGGTGCTCGGCGAGATCGTCGCCGACGGGGGCAGCGTGAGCATCTACATGGCGCACGGCGGCACGAACTTCGGCACGTGGGCGGGCGCGAACCGCGTCGACGGCGAGCTGCGCCCCACCGTCACGAGCTACGACTCCGACGCCCCGATCGCGGAGGACGGCCGGCTCACCGCGAAGTTCCACACCTACCGCGAGGTGCTCGGCGCCACCGCGCCGATCGTCTCGCCAGAGCCCCGCTTCGTGGAGCCGCGGACGATCCCCGTGACGCGCGGATCCGCCCTGCTGCCCGCCCTCGACACGATCGCCGGCGAGGCGCGCACGCTCTGGAACCGGGCGACGTTCGAGGAGCTCGGCCACGCCGGCGCGCTGCTGCGCGCCGAGGCCGACGTGCTGCTGCCGAACCGCCCCGTGCCGCTCGTGATCGAGGACGCGGGCGACCGCGTGCTCGTGTTCCTCGACGGCGCGCACGTCGGGACCATCCGGGAGAGCGGATCCCTCGAGCTCGCCGGAGACGGCGCCCGCCACCGGCTGACGCTCGTGACCGAGCGCCTGGGCCGCGTCAACTACGGCCACCGCCTCGGCGAGCCGAAGGGCCTCGTGGCACCCGTCACGATCGAGCGCCGCATGATCCAGCGCTGGGACGTGTCGCCGCTGCCCGTCGAGGAGGACGTCGCGGCCGCGCTGCGCGACCTGCCGGCGGACGCGTCCGGCCTCGCGGGCGTCGCGCACGCCCGGTTCGACCTCGAGGAGGCGCTCGACGCCCACCTCGCCCTCCCCGGCTTCGGCAAGGGGTTCGTGTGGGTCAACGGCTTCCTCCTCGGCCGGCACTGGGAGGTCGGCCCGCAGGTGACGCTCTACGTGCCCGCGCCCCTGCTGCGGGCGGGCGAGAACGAGATCGTCGTGCTCGACCTCGAGCGCCGCGGCGCCGCGATCGAGCTGCGCGACGAGCCAGAGCTCGGCCCGCGCGAGCAGTTCATCGAGGAGTTCTGATCCCGCTGCGCGCGGCCTGCCGGGCTCGCGAGCGAGGACGTCCCGTCGCGAGCAGGGACGCTCCTTCGCGGGCGAGGCGGACGACAGGCCGCGGGACGTCGCCCGCGAACCGGAAGCGCCGCCCTGGGTCGGGCGCTCGCGCAGTCGGGCCGGGCGCTCGCGCAGGCGGACGAGCGGGCGTCCGGACACCCCGCCCCCAAATGATTGTTTTTGATCGTTCAATCGCCTTATAATCATTGAGCGTCATGGTGCATGGCGCAGTTCCCCGAGAGAAGTGAGTTCGACCGTGACCTTCGTCGATGAAGAGATCGTCTCCCAGCCCGAGATGTGGCGCCGGGCAGCGCAGCTGCTGCCCGAGGTCGCCCACCTGCTCCCCCGCGCCGGAGAGCGCGTCGCGGTGGTCGGCTGCGGCACCAGCTGGTTCGTCGCCCAGAGCTACTCCGTGCTGCGCGAGAACGCGGGCCAGGGCGAGACCGACGCGTTCGCCGGATCCGAGTTCCGCTTCGGGCGCGCGTACGACCGGATCATCGCGCTGTCGCGCTCCGGCACCACGAGCGAGATCATCGACCTGATCCAGCGCGCGGGCGACACCCCGACGCTGCTCATCACGGGCGTCGCCGACTCCCCCGCCACCCAGATCGCGACCGAGACGATCGCCCTCGAGTTCGCAGACGAGCAGTCGGTCGTCCAGACCCGCTTCGCCACGACGACGCTCGCCCTGCTGCGCGCGCACCTCGGCGAGGACGTCGAGGCCCTCGCCGCCGACGCCGAGCGCGCGCTCGAGATCGGCGTCGACGAGCTCGTCGGCGCCGAGCAGGTCACGTTCCTCGGCCGCGGCTGGACCTGCGGCCTCGCCGAGGAGGCCGCGCTGAAGACCCGCGAGGCCGCCCAGTTCTGGGCCGAGTCGTACCCCGCCATGGACTACCGCCACGGCCCGCTCGCGATCGCGCAGCCCGGCCGCCTCGTGTGGGCGTTCGGCGAGCTTCCCGAGGGCCTCGACGCCGACGTGGCCGCGACCGGCGCGACGCTCGTGCGCCACGACCTCGACGGACTCGCCGGCCTCATCGTCGCGCAGCGCTTCGCCGTCGCCGTGTCGAAGAGCCGCGGCCTCGACCCCGACCACCCGCGCTCGCTCACCCGCTCGGTCATCCTCGAGCAGGCGTGACCCCGTGACCCGTCTCCCCTCCGTCGGCCCCGGGGCCCCGGCGCTCGTCGCCGACGTCGGCGGCACGACCATCAAGGTCGCCCGCATCGACGAGACCGGCGCGCTGAGCGAGCCCGTGCGCGTGCCCACGCCGCGCGACGGCGCCCGCACGCCCGAGCGGATCCTCGAGCGCATCGCGGCGGAGGGAGACGGGTCCGAGAGGATCCTCGGCATCGGGGTCCCCGGCATCGTCGACGACGCCCGCGGCGTCGGCGTCTTCTCCGAGAACCTCGGCTGGCGCGACGCGGACTTCCGCGCGCTCGGCCGGGAGGTCGCCGGCCTCGACACCGCCGTTCTGCACGACGTGCGCGCCGCGGGCCTCGCGGAGCAGCGCCTCGGGGCGGCCGCCGGCCTCGACGACGTCGTCGTCATCACCCTCGGCACCGGCATCTCGGCGGCCGTCGTGATCGGCGGATCCCTGCACGTCGCGGGCGGCTACGCGGGCGAGATCGGCCACGCGGTCGTCGTCGACGGCGGAGAGCCCTGCGTCTGCGGCAACACGGGCTGCCTCGAGGCCGTCGCCTCGGCGGCCGCGATCGCGCGCCGCTACGAGACCCGCACGGGCCGCGAGGTCGCGGGCGCCCACGAGGTGCTCGCCCTCGCAGACGCCGGCGACGCCGCCGCGCAGCGCGTGTGGAGCACCGCCGTCGACGCGCTCGCGGTCGGGATCTCGCACGTCGCCGCCCTCATCGCGCCGCAGGCCGTCGTGCTCGGCGGAGGCCTCTCCGAGGCCGGCGACGCCCTCTTCTCCCCCCTCGAGCGCCGCCTCGAGGAGCGCTACCGCCTGCGCCGCACGCCCGTCGTGCGGGCGCGGCTCGGCGAGAACGCGGGCGTCATCGGCGTCGCGCTGCACACGCGCGAGACCGAGCGCGCATGATCGTCTCCGTCACCCCGAACCCAGCGGCCGACCTCACGCTGCGCCCCGACGCGCTCGTCGACGGCGCGAGCCACCGCATCCCTCCGGCGGAGCGCCGCGCGGGAGGCAAGGGGCTCAACGTCGCGCGCGTGCTCGCGCAGCTCGGCATCGCCCACCGGGCGATCGCTCCCGTCGGCGAGGACGATCTCGCCTGGTTCTCCGCCGATCTCGACGGCGTGACGACGCACCTCGTGCCGTGCCCCGGATCCGTCCGGCGCACGTACGCGATCGTGCCGCGGGACGGATCCGCCACCTCGATCCTCAACGAGCGGGGCGCGCCCCGCGACGCCGCCGTGTGGGACGCCGTGCTCGCCGCGGCGGTCGAGGCCGCGTCCGCCGCGAGCGCGCTCGCGATCAGCGGATCCGTGCCGCAGGGCTCCGGGCCGACGAACGGCGCCGACGGGATCGTCCCCGCGCTCGTCCGCGCCGGGCGCGCGGCGGGCGTGCCCGTGATCGCCGACGTCAGCGGCGCCCACCTCGCCGCCGCGGCCGAGGCGGGGGCCGACGTGCTGAAGCCCAATCACGACGAGATCCGCCAGACCACCGGCCTCGACGACCCGCTCGCCGGCGCCCGCTCGCTGCAGCGCGCCGGAGCGGGATCCCTCGTCGTGTCGCTCGGCGAGGAGGGCATGCTCGGCGTCCCCTCGGATCCCGCCGCCCCGGTGCTCCGCGCGCGCCTCGGCCGCGTGCTCGTCGGCAACCCGACGGGAGCGGGCGACGCCGCCGTCGCCGCGATCGCGTCGGCGATCGGCCCCGACCGCCTCTCGTTCGAGAGCGACCTCCCCGAGATCCTGCGCCGCGCCACGGCGTGGTCGGCCGCGGCCGTGCTCGCGCCGCTCGCCGGATCCGTGGATCCCTCGCACGCCGATCTCGCCCGCGAGGTCGAGATCTCGCCGCTGTGACGCCCGCCCGTCCCCTCCGTCCGTCAGGAGCGAACCCATGCCTCTCGTGAGCACCGCCCCCCTCCTCGCCTCCGCCGCCGAGCGCCGCGCGGGCCTCGGGGCCTTCAACCTCGTCAACGTCGAGACCGCGGAGGCGCTCGTCGCCGCGGCCGAGCAGACCGGACTGCCCGTCATCCTGCAGATCTCGCAGAACTGCGTCGCCTACCACGGCAGCCGTCTCGCGCCCCTCGCCCGCTTCGCGCAGGCCCTCGCCGAGGGGTCAGACGCGCGGGTGGCGCTGCACCTCGACCACGCCGAGGACGCGGACCTGGCCCGCGAGGCGGTCGACCTGGGCTTCGGATCCGTCATGTACGACGGTGCGAAGCTGCCGTTCGACGAGAACGTCGCCACGACCCGCGGCGTCGTCGCGCACGCCCACGACGCCGGCGTCATCGTCGAGGCGGAGCTGGGCGAGATCGGCGGCAAGGACGGCGCCCACGCCCCCGGCGTGCGCACCGACCCCGACGAGGCGCGATCGTTCGTCGCCGACACCGGCGTCGACGCCCTCGCCGTCGCCGTCGGCTCCTCCCACGCCATGACCTCCCGCGAGGCGTCGCTCGACGACTCTCTCATCGGCCGGCTCGCGGAGGCGGTTCCCGTGCCGCTCGTGCTGCACGGGTCCTCCGGCGTCTCGGACGACGGCATCCGCTCCGCGATCCGCTCCGGCATCACGAAGGTGAACGTGTCGACGCACCTCAACGGCTTCTTCACGCGCGCCGTGCGCGAGCGCCTCGCCGACGAGGCCGTGGTCGACATCCGGAAGTACCTCGGCCCGGGCCGCGAGGCCATGACGGCCGAGACCGCCCGCCTGCTGCGCGTCTTCGCCGAGGCCTGAGGGGCGATGCCGTGGGGGCGCGGGTCCTGCGCGTGCCGGCCATGTCTCGACTCCGGTGGGAATGAGCGCGCGGATCCGGCGCCTCGTGAGACACGCCCCGGCCATGTCTCGATTTCGGTGGGAAAAAGGGCCGGGATCCCACAGCTTTCGAGACATGCCCCGGCGCACACCCCGACCGTGTCTCGACTTCGGCGGGAATCAGCGCACGGATCCCGCACCTCATGAGAAACGCGCCCACCCACACCCCGACCATGTCTCGACTTCGGCGGGAAAGAGGGCCGGGATCCCGCAGCTTTCGAGACATGCCCCGGCGCACACCCCGACCATGTCTCGACTTCAGCGGGAACGAGCGCTCAGACCCCGCACTTCGTGAGACATGCCCCGACCCCGACCCGATTCCTTCGGGAACGAGCGCACGGATCCCGCACCTCATGAGACACGCGCCCACCCACACCCCGACCATGTCTCCACTTCAGCGGGAAAGGACCCCGCATTCCCACCGCTTTCGAGACACGCACCGACCCACACCCAACCCGCCCCGACTCGTGCGGGAGAGGATCCCGCACCTTCCGAGACGCGCACCGCGGATCCCCGCGAGGCTCACCGACACCCGTCCGGCATGATGGACCTGACACCGCACCCCGAGGAGTGACATGGAACGCGAAGACCGACTCTCGCGCCTCGTCGACTACATCGTCGACAACGGCTCGGTGCGCGTCGAGGAGGTCATGGAGCGGTTCGGCGTCTCCCCCGCGACCGCTCGCCGCGACCTCGACACCCTCGCCGATCAGCAGCTCGTGACCCGCACGCGCGGCGGCGCGATGGCGAACAGCTCGTCGGGCGACCTGCCCCTCCGCTACCGCTCCGTGCGGCACGGCGGCGCGAAGCGCGCCATCGCCTCGAAGGTCGCCGAGCTCGTCGAGCCCGGCACGGCGATCGCGTTCAACGGCGGCACCACGACCACGACCGCCGCGTACGAGGTCGGCGTGCGCTCGGCGTCTGACCCCCGCTTCGCGCAGGAGGAGACGACGGTCATCACCAACGCGGTGAACATCGCCAACGACCTCATCGTGCGCCCGCAGCTGCGCATCGTCGTGGTCGGCGGCGTCGCGCGCATGCGCTCGTACGAGCTGATCGGCCCGCTGTCGTCGCTGATCCTGCCCGCGATCAACATCGACACGCTGTTCCTCGGCGTGACCGCGATCGACCCCGCCCGCGGCATCTTCACCCAGGACGACGGCGAGGCGACGATCAACGCCGCCCTCATGAAGGCCGCGCGCCGCACGGTCGTCGTGGCCGACTCGTCGAAGTTCGACACGACGGCCTTCGCCCGCATCGCGGGGCTCGAGGAGGCCGACGCGCTCCTCACCGACGCGGGCGTCACCGAGGATCAGGCGGCCGCCGTCCGCGCGGCGGGCGTCGAGCTCATCGTCGCGTAGGGGCTGCGCCGCGGATCCTGTTCTCCCGCTGTGCGGGGGATCCGCAGGGGTCGCTGCGCGGCGGATCCGTGCGCGGTCCCGTTCACACCGTGCACGGCCGATCCGTTCTCCCGCTGTGCGGGGGATCCGGACGGCTCGCTGCTCGGCGGATCCGGGCGCGGTCCCGTTCACGCCATGCACGGCCGATCCGCCCCCTCGCGCCGCGCCGGGGGATCCGTGCGCGTCGTTGCGCGGCGGCGGCCCGCGAACACCGGGAATCCCGCGAACACCGGATGGATCCCGGCGAATCGCTCCGGCGGAGGCGGGATCTCCGAACGAAGCGGTGTGCTCGGCTCTTCGGGAGGCATCCCGTCGTGTCGAGGATCCGGGGTGGGCGATGTCTCGACCTCCCGGAACGCGACGCGCGATCACCGAGAGATCGATGGCGCTGCGCGGCGCCTCGGGTCCGTGCCCGGCCCCGCTCGCGCCCTGCACCGTGATGCGCGCCTGAGCGGGCGGCGCCCCGGCGTCGCGCAGCAGGTGCGCGCGCTCGCCCGCCAGACCCGAACCAGCGCCCGGATCCGATTCCGGGCGGGGTGCGGTGCGATTCTGCGATGCGAAGGCCCCGCGTGCGCCGGGTCGCGGAAACGCACCTCTCGGGGCCGACTTTAGGTCCGATTCCGCGACTCGGGGCGCTTGGACGGCCACAGGCGACGCCGAGCATCTCGAAATCACCCGAGCGTCTCGCCGAATCACGCTGATCCGCCGCATCCCGACCGATTCCGAGACGCTCACCCCACACGCACCGCCTCGACCGCGGCGTGGGGACGGGAGCCCGGATCCGTGCGCGCCTCCGTCGCGACGACGCGGAAGCCGCACTCGTCGAGCAGGGCGCTGATCTCGGCGATGCTCCGCCAGCGCGCGGGGGCGACCGCGTGCGCGAACTCCTCCCCCGGCTCCCCCGCGAAGAAGCCGACGAGCAGCGATCCGCCGGGCTGAAGCACCCGCGCGAACTCGTCGAGCGCGGCCAGGAGCGCCGCGTCGTCGGCGTGGATCAGCGAGTACCAGGCGAGGATCCCGCGCACCGACGCGTCGGGCGCCGCGAGCGCATGCAGGGATCCCTCGCGGAACGGCGTCTGCGGGAAGGCCGCTCGGGCGTGGGCGACGAACTCCGGAACCATGTCGACGCCCACCGCGTCGCAGCCCGCGCGCCGCAGCAGATCGGTCCAGTGCCCGGGGCCGCACCCGGCGTCGATCACGCGGCCGCCACCGAGGGAGGCCGCCCACTCCGCGATGCGCACCCGGTCGGCCCCGCTCATCTGCTCGACCGACCCGAGCAGATCGATGTACTCCGCCGCCCGCGCCCCGTAAGCGTCCCGCACCGCGCTCTCGGACATGCGGCGAGCCTATCCGCGGCGCGGGGACCGGAGCCCATGGGGACACTCGGCTCTCCCGGAATCACTCGATCGCGATCTCGCGAATCACGAGATCGCGGAAGCGGGCGCGCCCACCGCTCGCACTCAGGCGGACCCGGTCATCGCCCGCGAGAGGGAACACGCGGTGCGAGTGGACGACCGTCCCCTCGCCCACGAAGAACTCGACGCTCGTCCGGTCGACCAGGATCCTCACTGCGAGACGACCGACATCCGCCGCGAACGGCGTCTGGCTCTCCCCCGCGGTGGGATTGATCGTGGGGCTGCGGTTCACGTAGACGTATCCGCCTTCGAGGAACGCGCCGACGGCGACGTGCCTGCCGCCGCCGGGAGCACGGAGCACCTCGAATCCGACGTTCTCGGGCGGCGAGGACGGATCCCAGACGATCTCGCAGGTCAGATCGAACGCACCGCAGCGCACGTCGAGATCGTGTGCACCCACGACCTCCACGTCGCCGAATTCGTAGGAGCGCACGGCGTGATCCGCCAGCGCGGCGGGCGGCGACGAGGCGAGTCGGTAGCCGTCCTCCCCCGGGACGAGACGCAGCTCGCGCACGATCATGTCGTCGCCGTTGTAGCCGTCGGTCGCGAGCGTGGGCGTGTTGTGCGGATAGTCCCAGAAGTTCGCCCACCCGATCGCGCGGCGGAGTCGGGGATTCTCCGTGCCGTCGGCGGCGTGGTCCGGGTAGGTCACGGCACCGTAGAAGTCGAAACCCGCGTCGAGCCAGTGCGGCTCGTCGTGAGAGGGCTCGAACGAGCTGCCGTCGAAGTCGCCCATCCAGTAGGCGTAGGTGGCCGGGAGATCGCGCGCCTTGCCGTTCGCGCTCGTGCCGAGCACCCAGTGGCTGGTGCCGTCCTCGGCCTCCATGCGGAACAGATCCGGGCATTCGAGCAGGCCGATGTCGTCGCGCCGGAACTCGCCGACACGCGACCACCGCCGCAGGTCCGACGAGACGTAGAAGCCCAGCGACCTCCCCTCCGCGTTCGCCAGGAACCACCGGCCGCGGTCGGCGTCCCAGATCACCTTCGGGTCCCGGAAGTCCGGCACCCCGGGGTTCGCGATGACCGGATCGTCCTGCGCCGAGACGAAGCTGCGCCCGCCGTCAGACGAGTGCCAGAGAAACTGGCTCTGCACCCCGTCCGGCGCTTGCGTGAGGATCGCGATCACGGCCCCGCGACCGAAGCCCGCCGTGTTCTCGGCATCGACCACGACGCTCCCCGACCAGCAGTCGCCGTTCCCGTTCGAGAACTTCGGGATGGCGACCCCCTGGTCCTCGAACCGGACGTGGTCGCGCGTCGTCGCCAGCCTCCAGGAGGTGCCGCCACCGCCCTCGAGGTAGTCCTCGTTGTAGAGGTAGTAGTACAGGTACTCGCCGTCGACGAAGACCGGCCGCTGCGGGTCGTTCTTCCAGTTGTCCGGCACGCTGAAGTGATACCTCGGCCGCTGAGACACGCACCCGCGCTTCCCGCGCGTCTCAGCGGCTCCGTCAGCCACCGCGGCCGCGGGCGTGCTTGCTGCCGTCATCATGATCCCTCCCAGAGCCGCCGCCCCCGCGCCGCCGACCAGCGATCGCCGCGAGATCCCCGCGGGACGTTCCGCACCCTCACCCGACATGCTCTTCCCTTCTGAGGGGCGCCGTGCCCATCGCTCTCACGGGCGCCTCCTGCCCGTCGAGCGCCCATCCCGCGATGGTCGAGATCGCGGATCGGCCTTGCGCCGCCGCGCTGACGATCCGAGCATCGGCTCGCGTCGGATAGACCCGGGTCGTCAGGGCGATGCCGTCGACGAACACCTCGACGGACGAGCGGTCGACGAACCCGCGGATCCGTACGACATCGCCGTCGCTCGGAACTGCCCCCACATGGTCTGACCTGTCGACGTGGTCGTCGAGAGACGAACGCGAGCGATCGAGCACCGCGCTCAGCTCGCCGGAGACCGCTCGGCTCACCCGCAGGCACGTGCGCTCCTCCCCATCCGCCGTCGCGAGCATCCCGATCTCCACACCGGACCCGATGGGGATGTCCGCGTCGATGGCGAACTCGATCTGGTCACCCGATGAGGTGAAGCGGTCGGTCTCCCCAGCCCAGTCCAGCTTCGCGCCGCGCGCCATCGACAGCTCCTCGACAGGCGCCTGGCGGAGCACGCCCGAGGCGTCGAGGGTCAGCGTGCGCGGAAGCGCCATGGCGCCCGACCAGCCAGCCTCCCGCTGCGCGTCGACGCTCCGCGATTCCTGCATCCAGCTCCACAGGATCCGACGCCCGCTCTCATCCGCGAACGACTGCGGCGCGTAGGCATGACGTCCGCCGAGATCAAGGCGCTGACAGCGCGAGATCTCGAAGCTCCGACCGTCGTAGGCGCCGATGGCGGCGAGCGGGTGCATCGTGCGCCCGTTGTCCCACGCGGAGAAGAGGAGCACGTGAGGGTCGTCGCTCGCGCCGTCGGGCGGCCCCGTGATCCCGTCCGGGTGCAGCCGGAAGAAGTCGACGCACTCCCACATCGTCCCGGTCCATGCCGGGTCAGCCGACGGAAGGGCCGCCGCGTCGCCTACGACGAGCGACCCCAGAGGCCGCCAGGAGAGCAGGTCATCCGATTCATAGAGGAAGGCCGTGCCCCCTTCTCCCCTGATGCCGCTTCCGATCAGCTGACGCCACCGCCCCCCTTCGCGCCACACGCAGTGGTCCCGGAATGCGGTGAGGTCGATGTCCGCGGGCGGTTCGATGACGGGGTTCCCGGCTTCCTTCGTCCAGGATGTGAGCGTCTCGTCCCCGTAGGCGAGGCAGGCGGTCTGTCTGCCCTCCGCGTGTCCGGAGTACATGATGACCGGACGCCCGCCGTCGTCGACGAGCACCCCCGACCAGCATCCCTCCGCGTCCGGCCCCTCCGACGGCGTCAGGGCGATCGGCCGGTCCTCCCATCGCACGAGATCCGTGCTCACAGCGTGCCCCCAGTGGATGAGCCGATGCTCCGCCGCGTACGGGTTGTACTGGTAGAAGAGGTGGTACTCGCCGCCCCGCTGTCCGGCCCCGTTCGGGTCGTTCAACCAGCCCGCCGGGGCCGTGAAGTGGTACGCAGGTCGGTGCGGGTCGGCCAGCGCCGCCGCACGCAGATCCCGTTCGTCCGTCACGACGCCGCCGCGCGTCCGGTCGTCGAGGTCGTCAGTCATCCTGTGCAGTCTCCTTCGGCTTCCAGACCCAGTGTCCGGACTCGTCATCGATCAGAACTCGCTCGGACGGAGAGCCCGCCCACGTCTCGATCTCCGCGCGGTATCGTGCTCTCTCCTCCGGATCGAAGGGCGCCTCGCGGGCGGGGTCCGGCACTGCGCCGACGAGCATCTGCGTGTAGGGATGCTGCGGAGCATCGAGAAGCGCGAGCGACTCGCCGCCCTCCACGAGGGTTCCCCGGTGCATCACGATGATCCGGTCCGCGAGATAGCGCGCCGACGCGAGATCATGCGTCACATACAGGATCGCGATGCCGCGCTCGTCGCGAAGCCGAGCGAGGAGGTTGAGCACGCCGATCCGCACCGAGACGTCGAGCATCGACGTGGGCTCATCCGCGAGCATCACCTCAGGCTCCACGGCGAGCACCCGCGCGATCGCGATGCGCTGCCGCTGCCCGCCGGACAGCTCGTGCGGGAACGAACCCAGCACCTCGGCGGGGAGACCCACCGACTCGACGAGATCGACCAGCTGAGACCGCAGGTCATCGCCTGCCTTGCCGTGGAGCTGCAGCGAACGAGTGAGGACGTGCTCGATGCGCTGCGTGGGGTTCAGCGAGCCGAACGGATCCTGGAACACCATCTGGACCTCGCTGCGGTATTCGCGGGACGCGCGCCGGCGCTGGGTGCGCAGCACGTCCTCACCGAGCACCTCCATCGTGCCGCGATCCGGCGACTCCAGGCGCGCGAGGCAGCGTGCGAGCGTCGACTTGCCCGATCCCGACTCTCCGACGAGCGCGACGATCTCACCCCGACCGATGTCGAGGTCGATGGAATCCAGCGCCTTGACCCGACGGCGGGATCCGAACCCCGACTGGACGAACGTCTTGTCGAGGCCGCGGATGCGAACGGCGGGCGTCTTCTCCTGAGTGCTCATCAGAATTCCTCCGTCTTCAGGCTGCTGACGCCCGGCGCCACGAAGTGGCCAGGTGCGACCTCTTCGAGATCCCCGATATCGGTGAAGCGGGTGCCCTCTGCCAGCCCGGTCAGCTTCACGCGAGGACCGGTGATCGAGGGGAAGGCGCCCAGCAGCGCCTGCGTGTAGGGGTGCCGCGCGTGCTTCCTGAGCGCAGAGGCCGGCGCGAGTTCCACGAGCCGACCCGCATACATGACGCCGATCCGATCCGACAGCTCGAGCATGAGCGACATGTCGTGCGTGATGAAGAGCACGGAGAACCCGAGCTCGCCCTGCAGGTCGGTGATCTGAGCGAGGATCTCCTGCTGGACGACGACGTCGAGCGCCGTCGTCGGCTCGTCCAGAATGAGCAGCTGAGGACGCAGCGCGCACGCCATCGCGATCACCACGCGCTGACGCTGCCCGCCTGAGAGCTGGTGAGGATAGGCTCGCAGCCGCCCCGGGTCGATGCGCACCAGCTCCATGAGCTGAACGGCCTCCGCCCGGGCCCGCCGGCGCGACATGCGGTGGTGGGTGGTGAAGATGTCCATGATCTGATCGCCGACGCGCATCACCGGGTTGAGCGAGTTCATGGCCGACTGGAACACCATCGCCGCCTCGCGCCAGCGCCAGTCCCGCAGACGGTCGGCGCTCATCTGCAGCACGTCCTGCCCGTCGAAGCGGATCGAGCCTCCCGTGATCCGCGCCGGGTCCTTCAGCAGCCGCATCACGGCGTTCGCGACGGTCGACTTGCCGCAGCCCGACTCGCCCGCGAGCCCGAGGATCTCCCCGGGTGCGATCGACAGGCTCACGCGGTCCGCGCCGCGCACGGCTCGCTCGTCGCTGACGTACTCGACGACGAGATCTTCGATCTCCAGCAGCCCGGTCATGACGCGCTCCCCTCGTTCTCCTCGTCGACGGTCACGAGCGTGGGCGCGCTCGCGCTCGCAGCACGCCGCGGCTTCCTCAGCCGCGGGTTCGTGATCTCGTCGACCGCGTAGTTGCACAGCGCCAGCGCGAATGCGATGAGCGCGATCGCCAGGCCAGACGGGATGAAGATCCACCACTGGCCGAGCATCAGAGATCCGTCGTTCGTCGCCCAGAACAGGTTGGTGCCCCAGGAGATCATGTTGGGGTCGCCGAGACCGAGGAACTCGAGCCCCGCCTGCGCGCCGATCGACCCGATGACGCAGCCGAGGAGCGTCGACATCACGATCGATGCCATGTTGGGAAGAATGTCGCGGAGCATGATGCGCAGCGGGCGCTCGCCCGTGACGATGGACGCCGCCACGTAGTCCTTGCCGCGGATCGACAGGCCCTGGGAACGGAGGATCCGGGCGCCACCCGCCCATCCGGTGATCGCGAGGACCGTGATCACCGTTCCCGCGCCGGGCGGGAGGAACGCCGCGAGGATCACCAGCAGCGGGAGGCCGGGGATGAGCAGGAAGACGTTCGTCGCCAGCCCGAGGATCTCGTCGAGCACTCCACCGAAGTACGCCCCGGCGAGACCGACGAGCACCGCGATCGCGGTGGCGATCAGACCGGCGACGAACCCGACGACGAGCGAGGAGCGCGCCCCCCACAGGGTGAGGGCGAGGACATCCTGCCCCTTCGCGGTCGTGCCGAGGAGGTGCTCCGCGCTCGGCGGAGCGGCCCCGCCCGCGACGATGCGCGAGGGGTCCTCCGGGAAGAACACGGGGGCGAGCAGCGCGAGGAGGACGAAGACGAGCACGATCCCGAGCCCGGTCATCGCCTTCCCGTTGCGAGCGAGGGTGCGCAGCATGCGGGTCAGTCCCCGCGTCGGACGCGGACGCGTCGCCAGAAGAGCCGTCTGCGAATAGGCCATGTCGTTCCTTCCCTCAGGAGACGCGCACGCGCGGGTCGAGGCGGACGTAGATGAGGTCGATCAGGAAGTTCGCCAGCAGAACGGCGCCCGTGATCGTCAGGAACATGCCCTGCATGAGCGGATAGTCGAGCCCCTGCACGGCGGCGAGGAGCTGATAGCCCACGCCCGGATAGGCGAACACGACCTCCGTGAGGAGCGCGCCGCCCACGATGAAGCCGATGCTCATCCCGACGTTCGTGACCGCGGGCAGCATCGCGTTGCGCGCGGAGTACGCGAACATGATCCGCGACGGGCGCAGGCCCTTCGCCTCGGCCATGAGGATGTAGTCCTCGCTGTTGGTGCTGATCATCGTGTTGCGCATCGCGAGCATCCACCCGCCGATCGAGACGATGACGATCGACAGTGCCGGCAGCACGAGGTGCGCCGCGACGTCGCTGACGAACTCGATGCTGAACGACGGCGCGAGACCGACCGAATAGGCGTGACTGAGCGGGGCCCAGCCGAGCACGATCCCGAAGCCGAAGAGGAGCGCCATCGCGAGCCAGAAGTAAGGGAAGGACCCGAGGAAGACGAGAGCCGGCGGGACGAACGAGTCGAGGAAGCTCCCCCGCCGCCACGCGGCCAGGATCCCGAGGACGTTGCCGATGACGACGGCGACGATGAGCGAGGTGAAGCCGAGCAGCAGCGTCCACGGGAGCTGACTGCCGATCACCTCCGTGACCGGCGTCGGGAAGCGGGAGATCGAGATCCCGAGGTCGCCGGTGACGACGCGCCACAGGTACTCCGGGTACTGCTCCCACCACGGTCGATCGTCGACGCCGAGAAGGCGACGCAGCGACTCGATCTGCGTGGGGTCGAGCTGCCCCTGCGATCGCGAGAGCATGCGAGAGACCGGGTCGCCGGGCATGAGCCTCGGCAGGAGGAAGTTGAGGGTGATGGAGAGCCAGAACGCCACGAGGTAGAACCCCAGCCGGCGCATGATGAATCTCATGACGGTTCCTTTCACGTCGGCGCGCTCCTCGCAGAGGCCGGGCCTGCGCCCAGCCTCTGCGAGTCACGTGCCCGCGAGCGTGTTTCAGTCGGCGGGCTGAAGCGACGTCAGCACGAGCACGGTGGTGGGCGCACGCGTCGAGAGCGTGGCGTAGGGGTCGGCCTCCGTCGGCCAGCCGGTGAAGCGCGCCTCGGTGTAAGCGCCCCACTCCGGACCGGGGAACAGCGGAATGACAGGCGCGTCCTGGAGGTAGAGAGCCTGCAGCTCGTCGACGACAGCGTGCTGATCCTCCTCCGTCCCGCTCGCGGCGAAGCCCTGGAGCAGCTCGTCAGCAGCCGGGTCGCTGAAGCGGTGGTAGTTGGAGAAGGTCTGCTCTCCGACCGGCTTGAGCGTCTCCGACGACATGAGCGCCCGGTAGTACTGGTACGGAGTGGGGGCGTTATCGCTCCAGACGATCCCGGTGTCGAACGTGCCCTGCTCGTAGTCGGAGGTCACCGCAGCCCAATCCGGCGCATCCACGTTCACCGTCACGCCGATGTCCGAGAGGTTCTGCGAGATGATGTTCGCCACCGACAGCCAGTCGGTCGACGCTGAGCCGACCGAGATGTCGAACGCGAAGGGTTCGCCGTCGGGCGTCGTGCGCGTGCCGTCGGCCTCGAGTTCAAAGCCCGCCTCGTCGAGAAGCGCCGCGGCCTCGTCAGGGTCGTAGCCGATCCAGTCGCAGGACTCGAGGAGGGACTCATCCTTCCAGGTCTCGTACGAGCCCGACAGCCCGGAGCAGTCGGCCGGCTCGGTGTAGCCGGACATCCCGACCTCGACGATCTGCTCGCGGTCGATCGCGAGGCTCAGCGCCTTCCGCACGTCGGCGTTCTCGAAGCGCGGATCGGTCGTGTTCAGCTGCCAGTTCACCATCGATCCTGTCGGCGGGAACCAGAAGGTGCGATTCTCCGGGTCCTTGTCCACGTAGGTCTTCTGGATATCCGGGATGAACTGCGGCGCCCAGTCGACGTCGCCGTTGATCGCCGCGAGGTTCGCGCCCTCGTTCCCGGCGAACGCGAGCATGCGCACGCCCGGGATCTGCACCCTGTCTTCCTGCCAATAGTGCGGGTTCGGGAGGAGATCGAAGGACTGCGTCTGGAACGCGGACACTTCCGTGAACGGGCCGGTGCCGATGGGCTCCTTGTTCTCGAACTTGTCCGGATCCTCCTGCGAAGCCCAGATGTGGTCCGGGACGATGACCTGCTGCCCGACCTCGAACAGGCCTGGCGAGAAGGGCGTCGAGAAGGTGAAGACCACCGTCGCCTCGTCCGTCGCCTCGACCGCGGAGACGTAGGGGAAGCTGCCCTCGACGATCTCCTGCTGGAGAGCGAACGTCGTGGCCACATCCTCCGCCGTGAGCGGCTCGCCGTCAGACCAGGAGACGCCGTCCCGGAGATGGAAGGTGATGCTCAGACCGTCATCGGCGACGTCCCAGGACTCGGCGAGCCACGGCGTCGTGGTCCCGTCCGCGGGGTTGTAGATGAGCATCGACTCGTAGATCGCCTGCTGCGTCATCGGCGCGGCGTTCGGCGAGAACGGGTTGAAGTTGCGGCTGAAGGTGCCCATGTCCTCACGGGGGATCGTGAGGAGGGCATCCGAGGCGCCACCGGCGCCCTGGTCTGCCGTGCAGCCGGTCAGCAGCAACGTCGCTGCCGTCGCCGCGGTCGCGAGGCCGGCGACGAAGCGCCGACCTCGAGTGGGTGCGGATATCATCGAAGTCATCCTTCCGATTTCTTCAGTGGTGCGGGAGGTCGCTCGTCACGGGATTACCGGTCCGACGGACGAGCGTGCGTGCAGCGGGCAGTCGATCTCGACGCGCATGTCGGCGATCGGTCTGCCCGCTGTCAATGAGGCGAGCGTGCTCACCCCGACTGAGCCCATCTCCGCGAACGGCAGGGCGACAGTGGTCAGTCCGGGGCGCAGGTAGGCCGCGAGGATCTCCTGGTTGTCGAATCCGACGACGGAGAGATCCCCGGGGATGGAAAGCCCCAGTTCTTTGGCGGCGTCGTAGACGCCCATAGCGATGCGGTCGTTTCCGCAGAAGATCGCGGTCGGGCGGTCGGCACGTTCGAGGAGTTCTCGCCCGCCGAGGTATCCGCTCTCCGCGGTTCCGTCGCCAAGACGGATGAGATCATCCGCGAGCGAGCGTCCCGACTCCGCGAGCTCCGCGCGAAAGCCCTCGAGGCGACCGACCTGCGCGGGGATGCCTTCCGTGAGGGTGACGTGACCGATGCGCTCATGTCCTGCTTCGATGAGTGCCGATGCGGCACGACGCCCACCCGATACCTCGTCGGGGACGACAGAGGGTAACTCTCCCGCTTCGTCGTAGCAGTTCACCAGCACGCACGGGAGCTCTCGCGCGGCGTCGGGAACCGTGATCGCCCGATGCCAGGTGGCGGCGAGGAGGATCCCCTCGACGCGCTGCTCGAGCAGCTTCTCGATCGCGAAGGCCTCCACCGCCTGCTCGTCCTCGCTGGGCGCAATGAGCAGGAATCGCTGCTCTTCCCAGGCCCGCTGCTGCGCACCTCGGATCACATCCACGGCGAAGGGAGACGTGACGATCTCCGTCACGAGCCCGAACAGACCGCTGCTCTGCTTCGCCAGTGCCTGAGCTGCGGCGTTTCGCCGATAACCGAGGTCGGTTGCGGCGCGATGGATGCGGTCGCGCGTCGCCTCGGGGATCATCACGTCATCACGCTCGTTCAGCACGAACGAGACGGCGGTGCGACTGACGCCAGCGGCGCGCGCGACATCGGCCATCGTCGCGGGTCTCCTCTGCCCCATGTCGACTCCTCTGTCGCGTCCTGACCTTCAGCAGGAGGGAATTTACCCGCTTTACTAACGCGCGTCAACAGATAGTCTCAGAACAGCGCAACCGCCCCTCTCCGCACCGGGGCGACAGCATGCAGCCGAAGGAGGAAAGCGTGACCGCACTCATCATCGGAGAGGCTCTGCTCGACGTGACGCATGAACGGGGACGGTCGCTCGCCGTCCCTGGCGGCTCGCCAGCGAACGTCGCCCTCGGTCTCGGACGCCTGGGGCGATCGCCCCTGCTGCACACGAGCATCGGCGACGACGACGCCGGTCTCCGCATCCGCGCTCACCTCGAGACCTCCGGCGTCGCCGTCACCCCGACCAGCATCGGGACCGCCTCCACCTCTCTCGCGCATGCGCGCCTGGCCGATGATGGGGATGCCCGGTATGACTTCGAGATCAGCTGGGATCCCGCGGCGCCGCCCGTCGAGAACGCCGAGCTCGTACACGTGGGCTCGATCGGGTCCTGGCTGCTGCCGGGATCCGCGACGGTCGCAGCCGCGCTCGCCGATGCGAGGGAACGCGGTGCCGTCATCACCTACGACCCGAACATCCGGCTGTCCATCGCCGCCGACGAGGAGACCCGCCGACGCATACTCCGTTCGGTTGCCGCCTCGGACCTCGTGAAGCTGAGCGACGAGGATGCCGCCTGGCTCTTCCCCGGCCTCGATCCCGATGCGGTCCTCGACGAGATCCTCTCGAGAGGGCCTCGACTCGCCGCCCTCACTCTGGGCGGGGACGGGGGGATGCTCGCCTCCCCGACGCACCGCGTCACGTGCCCTGCGGTCGCAGCCCGCGTAGTCGACACGATCGGCGCGGGCGACACGTTCATGACGATGCTCGTCGACGCGCTCATCTCCTCGCCGGGACTGCTCGCGGGCGGCGACCCCGCCGCTCTCGGACGAACGCTGGAGCGCGCGCTGAGGGGCGCGGCCATCACGGTGTCGCGCGCGGGAGCCGACCTGCCGTGGCTGGCGGAGCTGCCTCGCTGACCAGCCCGGATCATGCGATCCGCGTACCCGGATGGGCTCGCAGCGCCTGAGTCGCAGAAGCGCACCTGAACTCCGCCCTGATACGTGCGTTCCCGCGATCCGGGGCGCACGGGCCCGGCTGAGTCGCAGAAGTGCACTCCGGGAGGCGCGGGATCCGTGTCCTTCACGCACCCGAGAGGATCCGCCCGGCCCAGGTCGCAGAAAGGTACCGCGAACCGCCCCTGGCAGGCGCGTTACGCAGACCCGAAGAAGCCCGCGCCGGCCCGGGTCGCGGAAGCGCCCCGGGAGACGCGCGATCCGTGCGATTCGGCGGCCCGAAGGCCGGCGCCGCTCCGCGGGGGGCGGCACGGACCGTGCGGGCGAGGGATCCGAGGGCGCGACCCCCGAGAGCGCGGCCTCGGGAGCACGCGGCCCGGGAGGGTCAGGCGCGCAGACGAGGGAGCCTCCGAGAGAGACCGTGTCTCGATTTCTGCGGGAAAGGCGGCCGCTTTCCCGCAGAAATCGAGACACGCCACCCCGCCCCGCAGACCATGTCTCATGACACGTGGGAAAGAACGCGCCATTCCCACCCGAATCGAGACACGCTCTTCCCGGCACGCGGTCGCAGCCGCTGCACGCGGGCACCCCGCTCCGCACACCATGTCTCACGACACGTGGGAAAGAACGCGCCATTCCCACCCGAATCGAGACACGGTGCCCTCGGCGCCCCACCGCACCCGCCGCACCCTCAGAACCAGGTGTCGACGACCTCCACGATCCGGTCCTCGTCATCGAGGATCGGGAGCGCCCGCCACTTGTCGAACGCGGTGCACGGGTGCGAGATGCCGAAGCGCACGAGGTCTCCGGGGCGCAGCGCGAGCTCCTCGTCGAAGCGCACGTACCCGTGCTGGTCGTCCAGCGCGGGGACGCTCGCGCGCCCGTCGACGGCGATGACGGATCCGTCGGGCCGGCGCACGGCGAGCGGGGTGGGGAGCCCCTCGTCATAGGGCGCGTCGCGCTTGCCCATCGCCACGATCGCGAGTCCAGGCTCCGGGGCGGAGACGACGTGCGCCCACACCTCGACGGCGGCGGCGAGCCGCCCCTCCTCCGGGATGCGGTTGAACCCGGTCTTGCCGACGTACACGCCATCATCGTGCGAGAGGTAGGCGCCGCTGCGCAGCACGACCTGCACGCCCGCGTCGCGCGCCCAGTCGTCGCCGAGCTCCGCGCCGACCCGGTCGAAGTAGGCGCTCCCGCCCGCGGAGACGATCGGCGTCTCGGGGAGCGCGTCGCGCAGGCGGCCCACGACGTCGCGCACCCCGTCGAAGTAGGCGGTGACGTCGGCGACGGTCTTCAGCGCGCCCTCGTACGACGAGACGCCCCGCAGCGCGAGACCGACGGCCCCGTGGGCGCGGCGTCCGATCCGCTCGGCCTCCTCCCGGGTGCGCACGCCCGTGCGCCCGCCGGAGAAGCCGATGTCGACGAGCACCGGCAGCGTCGCTCCCGCGGCGAGCGCGGCGGCGGAGGCCGCGGCGATCCCCTCGTCGGAGTCGACGAGGAAGAGGATCTCCCCCGCCCCTCCGGCGGCGCTCTCCGCGGCGATCCAGGCGAGGGTCGCGGGGTCGAGCACCTCGTTGGCGATGAGGATCCGCTCCACGCCGAACGCGCGGGCGACGCGAGCCTGCTGTCCCGAGGCCACCGTGATGCCCCACGCGCCGGCGTCGAGCTGCCGCGCGAACAGCTGCGGCGACATCGTCGTCTTGCCGTGCGGCGCGAAGGCCAGCCCGTGCCGCTCGGCGAACGCGGCGAGCTGGCGCACGTTGTTCTCGAGGGCGCTCTCGCGCAGCGCCATGATCGGGAAGGCGATGCTGCCGTCGAACAGCGACCGCTCCCCCTCGTGTTCGGGCCAGAGCCCCTTCGCGGCCCAGGTGGGCATCTCCTGCGTCATCGTTCCTCCCTCCGGCGGGCGGCGAGCGCCCGCGCGTGCGGTGTCGGTCGTGGGGTCACGGCAGCGTCTCCGCGTCGGCGAAGCGCAGCCGTGCCCACGCGTCGTCGTCGAGGCGCGCGAGCTCGCGGATCCGCTCGGCGGGCACGGTGGGCGGGGTGTCGCCGCGGTGTCGCAGGGCGCGGGCCGCCATGACGTGCCCCGTGCGCAGGCAGGTCGCGGGATCGGATCCCGCGAGGTGCTCGGAGAGGAAGCCCGCGGCGAAGGCGTCGCCGGCGCCGACGGGCTCGACGACATCGACCGCGGGCGCGGGGACGTGCACGCGGTCGTCGCCGATCCAGCAGGTCGCGCCGATGTCGGCGTCCTTGACGACGAGCACGGCCGGCTCGGGCAGGAGGGCGCGCACGTCGTCTGCGTCCTGCGTGCCCCACAGCACGGCGGCCTCGTCGCGCCCGACGAACAGGATGCCGGCGCGGCGGGCGGCGGCGAGCAGCGCGGGCGCGGCGTCGTCGACGCTCCAGAGGCCTGGCCGGTAGTTCACGTCGAAGCTGACGGTCGCGCCCGGGGTGTCGAGGATCGCGTCGACGAGCGCCGCGCACGAGGCGGAGAGCGCGGGCGTGATGCCCGTCAGGTGGCAGACGCGCCGCTCGGGGACGCGCAGCGCCGCGAGGTCGTCCGGACCCATGCGCGAGGCCGCGGACCCGTCTCGGTAGTAGAGCACCTGCGTGCCGCCGCCCGCGGAGTCCTTGAAGTAGATGCCCGTGCGCGCGCCGTGCTCGGGCGCGACGGCGGCTTCGACGCCGCGCGCGGCGAGGGCGTCGAGGATGCGCCGCCCGAAGGGGTCGGCTCCGAGGCGGCCGAACCACTCGACGCGGGCGCCCAGCTGCGCGAGGCTGATCGCGACGTTCGACTCGGCGCCCGCGACGTGGAGGTCGACGGCGTCGGCGATCCGCAGGCTCGCGTCGGCCGAGGCGAGCAGCACCATGGCCTCGCCGATGCACAGCGCGGGAGCCGGGGCCTGCGGGGGATCCGCGTCGATCTCCGTCACATCTCCTCGTATCGTTGCATATGTTGCAATCACTGTTGCGTATAGTGATGCAGAGGCGAGTATAGGAGTGGGCGGGAAGCGGGGTCAAGAGCGCCTCCGCGCCCGGCGCGCGCCGTGACAGCATGAGCGCACCGCTCGGAGGACGACCTGAGGAGGCACGATGTCGCAGACCATCCAGCGCGCGACGGAGCTCATCGAGTTCATCGCGGAGGATCCGCGCACCCTCGCCGAGGCGGCGCAGCGCTTCGACGTGCACCGATCGACCGTGTTCCGCCAGCTGCAGACGCTGGAGAGGGCGGGCTTCCTCGTGCACCGCTCGGACGGGCGCTACGCCATCGGACCGCGGTTCATCGCGATCGCGCAGCAGGCGCTCGACCGCATCGACCTGCGCCGCGTCGCGCACCCGCATCTCGCGGCGCTGCAGCGCCGCGCCGGCTGCACCGTGCACCTCGCGCAGCTCGTCGACGACGGCATCGTGTACGTCGACAAGATCGAGGCCGCCTCGGGCGTGCGCATGTACTCGCGCATCGGCCGCACCGTGCTCCCCCAGGCCACCGGCGTCGGGAAGGTCATCCTCGCGCAGCTCGACGGCGACCGCCGCGACCGGATCCTGCGGGACGTGGAGTGGCGCGCCTACACGCCGACGACGCTCACCAGCCGCGCGGCGCTCGACGCCGAGCTCGACCGGATCTCCCAGCGCGGCTGGGGCGTCGACGACAGCGAGTTCGAGGAGTTCACGAACTGCATCGCGGCCCCCGTGGCGAGCTCGTCCGGCGCGGTGGTCGGCGCGATCTCCCTCACGTCGCTCCGGGCGCTCCACGACCTCGACGCGCTGCGCGCCCACCTCGACGACCTGCTCGAGACCGCCGGCCGCGTCTCCGCGGATCTGGGCTAGCGGGATCCCCGGCGCGCGAGCATCTCGGAATCGCGCGAGCATCTCGCACGATGCGCAGGATCCGCGGATCCTCGACGGATTCCGAGACCGCCAGCACAAGCGTGGGCCCCACCCCGAACACCCCGAAAACCACGCGAGCACCTCAGCCGAAAGCCCCGCACCGCCGCGCCCCACAGGATCCCAAGAACGCCCGCCCCCTCCCGAGCATCTCGAAATCGCGCGAGCATCTCGCACGATGCGCAGGATCCGCGGATCCTCGACGGATTCCGAGATGGCCGGGCAGGCGCCGCAGGGGCGCACCCGCGCGTCAGCCCGCGGCGCGATTGAGTCGGCGCATGCGGCCGAGCCTGGCGAGGGTGCCCGGCCCGAAGTCGTTCGGGGTGCCGTCGACGCTCAGCACGGCGAGCCCCGTCCGGGGGTCGTAGACGACGGGCAGCGACGCGCCCTCGACGACGGCGTCGCGCTCGGACGGCGGCACCTCCTGCCGCGCGAACGCCTCGAACGTCGCGTCGCCCGAGCCGGCCTCGGGCACGACCCGCATGCGCAGGTCGACCGACCGCGAGGCGGCCGCCTTCTCCGGGCCGCGCGCCTGCGCCGACGAGATCGTCGCGCGCCCCTGACGCCCGTCGCGGTGCAGACGGACGACCAGCATGCCGCGCACCCAGCTGCGCAGCACCATGCAGACGATCCCCGCGAGGAGCAGCCACCAGTTCCCGCGGGTCGGCGCGTCGTCGACGAACGTCGCGAGCAGCACCCACACCGCCCATCCGGCGATGAGGGCGCCTCCGGCCCACGTGAGCACCCGATGCATCCACACGATCGTCATGGCTCCATCCTCTCGCGCGCCGCCGGGTCCCCACGACTTCGCGGCATCCGCGCCGGATGACGCGGACGTCGCGACGACATGAGGACATCGGACGCGGACGTCGCGATGACGCGGAGGCCCCGGGGCAGGCCCGGGCCGCGTCGCTCCCCCGCTGCACGCGCCGGGCGCCGACGGGCCAGAGCGGATCCGCCCCTCAGCGCCGCGGGAGGTGTCGCAGGCCCAGCGCGATCGCGACGATGCCGAGGGCGCCGAGCACCGCGATCCCCGCGCCCATCGTCGCGGATCCGGCCGCGCCCGGACCGCCCACGGCGACGAGCACCCCGACGAGGGCCGACGAGAGGGCGTTCGCGATGAGCTCTGCGGTGCCGACGCCTGCGGCCGCCTTCGCCCCCTCGACGGGATCGTCGGTGCTGTGCATGGCGGCGACACTGAGGTGCGGGAAGGCGATGCCGACGCCCGCGCCGGCGACGACGAGCCCCGTGACCCACAGCGCGATCTCGACCCCGGAGGGGTCCGCCCGCTGCGTCACGGCGAACAGCGCCAGGCCCGCGGTCATGAGCACGGGGCCCGCCACCATGAGGCGCCGACGGGTGCGGGGGCGGTCGACGCTCGCGCTGAACAGCTGCACGCCGCTCCACCCGACCGACACCGTCGCGCCGAAGAGCCCGGCGACGAGGGGCGTCATGCCCGCGAGCTCCTGGCCGAACCGCGGCAGGAAGATCTCGACCATCGCGGCCGCGCTGAGGATGCCGAGCACGAGGTAGAGCCACTTCAGCGGGTTGCCGCGCCGGTACGCGATGTGCGGCAGCACGGGCGACGCCGACGCGCGCTCGATCAGCACGAAGACGACGCCGAGCGCGAGCCCGGCGCCGAGCGAGGCCGCCGTCGGCCACCCGACGGGCACGACCGCCGCGACGCTGAACGCGGCAGCGGCCAGCACGAGCGCGACGAGCGACGCGGCGGGGAGGCGCCCGATGTCCTCGGCCGCGCCCCCTCCCGCCGGCAGGCCGCGCACCGACATCACGCCGAGCACGACCGAGACGACCGCGAGCAGCCAGAAGGCGCCGCGCCAGGATCCCCACTGCGCGAAGAGCCCGCCGATAGCCGGGCCGACGAGCGTGCCGAGGCCCCACATCGCCGACACGAGTCCCGTGGCGCGGGTCCAGAGCCGCTCGGGGAGGGCGCTGCGGATCACGGCGTACCCCAGTCCGGCGAGGAGGCCGCCGCCGAGCCCCTGCAGCACCCGGGCGGCGACGAGCACCTCCATGACGGGCGCGAGCCCGGCTCCGAGGGATCCCGCGGCGAACAGGAGGAACGCGACAAGGTAGGCGCGAGCGGCGCCCCAGGCGGCGAGCGCGCGGGCGACGAGCATCGACGCGAGCACGGAGGCCACGAGGAACCCCGTGGTGACCCAGGAGAAGTAGGCCGCTCCCCCGATGTCGGCGACGGTCGATGGCAGCAGGGCCGCCGTGATGAACGTGTTCATCGCGTAGACGGCGACGCCGCCCGCGAGCACGAGGGAGGCGGTGAGGTGGCCGGGCCGGAACAGCTCGCCCCAGGTCCCCGCGGCCTGCCGCGGGGCATCGGAGGGCACGGGAATCTCGGCCGTGCCTGTGTCTTCTTCGCTCATGCCGGCTACGCTAGAACCTGAACAATTGTTGAGGTCAACCATGAGCGATGAGAAGCCCGTCCCCACCGATCTCCTGACGGTCGGAGAGGTCGCCCGCCGCACCGGCGTCGCGGTCTCGGCCCTGCACTTCTACGAACGGCAGGGCCTCATCTCGTCCACCCGCACGCCGGGCGGCCAGCGCCGCTACGCGCGGCACGTGATCCGCCGCGTCTCGGTGATCCAGGTGGCCAAGCGCATGGGCATCCCCCTCGCCGAGGTCGGCGAGGTGTTCGCCGACCTGCCCCAGGACCGCATGCCGGGCAAGACCGACTGGCGCCGCATCAGCGAGCGCTGGCGCGGGCGCCTCGAGGTCCGGCGCCGCGAGCTCGAGCGGATGGAGCGCGAGCTCGTCGAGTGCATCGGCTGCGGATGCGTCTCGCTGCGCAGCTGCCGCGTGCTCAACCCGGACGACGAGCTCGGCACGGACGGATCCGGACCGCGGCTGCTGCCCGAGATCCAGCCCGACGAGCAGGGCTGACCGTCACTCCCCTCGCGCGGGCGCGGCGAGCACCCGACGCAGCGCGGGAGAGGCGACGGCCGCCCCCGCGCGGATGAGGAGCAGCCCCAGCGCGAGCACGGCGACGATCGCGACGACGAACAGCGGCGCCACCGCGACGGCGATGAACACGAGCGGGAACGCGAACGCGACGGCCGCCGCCGCGGATCCGATGACGGCGACGGCCGCCGGCAGGGTCGCGCGCAGACGGCGCGCCCGCTCGAGCCGCGCCCGCGGCATGCCGATGCGGTCGAGGGCGACGTGCAGCTCCCGGCCCTCCAGAACCGCGGCGGTCTGCGTGATGGCGGCCTGGCAGGCGACGATGAGGAACGCGACCGCGACGAGCACGACGAGCATCGTGCGGGCGTCGCCGAACAGGAGCAGCTGGTCCTCGGTCATGATCTCGCGGCTCTGGCTGCGCGCGATCGTGTCGAGGTACCCGAGCAGCGACCCCGCGGGGATGAGGATGAAGGTCGCCAGCGCGAGCGCGGACACGCCGCGCCAGGCCGCCCGCGGGTCGTCCTCGATCCCGCGTGCGGCGACGAGGCGCGCGGGATCCGGGGTGCGCCGCGCGACGAGGCGCGCGATCGCCGAGCAGGCGAACGGACCGACGACGCCCAGGACGGCCATGAGCGCGAGGACCGCGAGCCCGAGCGCGCCGATGGCCGCGGCGACGCCCCAGCTCGGCGAGACCGTCTGCACGACGAGCACCGCGCCGCCGAGCACGGCGAGCGCGACGACGACGCGCAGCCAGCTCAGCCGGGGCGCGTCCTGGCGCGTGCGCACCCCGAGCGGCGAGAGCACCACGCGCCGCAGGCCGAGCAGCGCGCTGAGCGCCGCGACGAGCACGAGCGCGGGAGGGATCCCGACGATCAGCCACCAGGGCAGGCGCAGCTGCAGGGGATCCAGCGGGCGCCCGAAGACGGAGAGCAGGCCGAGCGCGGCGGGCAGCGCGAGGGAGGCGACGGATCCGGCGAGCACGCCGATCCCCGCGAAGAGGGTCGCCTCGGCGACCGCCAGCCGGCGCACGCGCCCGGCGGTCGCGCCGAGCAGCCGCAGGGTCGCGAGCCGGTCGTCGCGGCTGCGAGCGCCGAGCCGCGCGGTGGCGGTGCCGAGGGTGGCGAGCGGCACGAGCAGCACGCCGACGAGCCCCGCGGCGAGGATCGGATAGCCGATCTCGTCGGACGGGACGCTCCAGAAGGCGCGGGCGAGCAGGGCGACCGCGAAGGCGAGCAGCGTCGTCGCGGCGGAGGCCGCGATCTGCAGGGCGGCAACGGTCGCGGACTGCGCACGGGGGCGCGTGAGCAGGAGGCCGGCGCGGACGCTCACGACCCCTCCTCGATCCGGCCGTCGCGCAGCCGCACGACCCGGTCGCAGCGGGAGGCGACGTGCTCGTCGTGCGTGACGACGAGCACCGCCCGGTCCGGTCCGCGCCCGACCGCGAGGAGCGCGTCCAGCACCTCGTCGGCGGTGTGCGAGTCGAGCGCCCCCGTCGGCTCGTCGGCGAAGACGATGCTGGGGTCCGGCGCGAGCGCGCGGGCGATCGCGACGCGCTGCGCCTGACCGCCAGACAGCGCCCCGATGCGCCGGCCCCCGAGCCCGTCCAGCCCGAGCGCCCGCAGCTCCTCCTCGGCGCGCTGGGCGGCGTCGGCCCGCGAGGAGCCCGCGAGCAGGAGCGGCAGGGCGATGTTCTCGGCCGCCGTCAGCTCCGGCGGCAGCATGCCCTGCTGGAAGACGAAGCCGAAGCGGCGCAGCCGGAGCGCCGAGCGCTCGTCGTCGGAGAGGGCGGCGAGATCGTCGACGCCGTCTCCGTCCGGGCGGCGGAGGATCACGGCCCCGCTGTCGGCCGGGACGATCCCGGCCGGCGCGTGCGGGAGGGTCGACTTCCCGGATCCGGAAGGGCCCATGATCGCGACGGCCTCGCCGGGGCGGATGGACAGGTCGGCGGCGGCGAGCGCCTGCGTGGCGCCGAACGTCTTGCCGAGGCCCTCGGCGCGCAGGAGCCAGCCCGCTCGGGTGGTCGGAGAGGCGGTCATGGCGGTTCCCTTTCGCTCGGCGTGCGCGTCCTCTCATGCTCGGATCCGGGGCGGGCGCGCCGACACCGCCCGCGGGTCCATCCCGGGATCCGCGGATCTCCACCCGCGGGTGGTGGCCGCGCGGGGGCGGGACGCCTACGTCGTTCGAGAGCCCCGCACGGGGCGAGGAGGGGAGGAGCGATGGTGGCGCCTGCGGCCGTGCGCGACGACTTCGCGCTGCCCCGGCCGCGTCTCGCGCGCTGGTTCGCGGATCGGCCGCGCATCGCCGACGCGCTCGTGATCCTCTCCTGCACCGCGCCGACCGTCGCGGCGCTGCTCCTCGTCCCCCGCCTCACGCCTGGCTCGGGTGGGCGTGCGCGGCGGGCGTCGCGGTCGCGTTCTGGTGGCGCCGGTCGCATCCGCTCGCCGTGCTGCTCGTCGCCGTGTCGCTGGCGGCGCTCAGCCCTGTGGCCGCGCACAGCCCCCCGCCGGCGCTCTTCGAGAGCGTCTTCGCGGTCTGCGCCCTCGCGGCCGCCGTCCGCCTCCCCGTCGCGATCCTCGGCTATCTCGCGGGCGAGGCCGCGATCTTCGCGGTCTGCGGCGTCGGGATCCTCCTCGGCCTCCGCGGCGACTGGCCGGTCGTGCTGCTCCAGCCCGCGACGCTCGCGGCGCTCGCGCTGGGCGTCGCGGTGCGCGCGAGCCGGGCCGGGCGGGAGGCGATCGAGCAGCTCGTCGCGCTCCGCGAGGAGCGGGCGGCGGCCGACGTGCGGCTCGCCGTCGAGACCGATCTGCCCGAGGATCCCGCGCTGCGCACGACCGTGCACCGCATCGTGCAGGAGTCGCTCACGAACGCGCTCCGGCACGCGCAGGGCGCCACGTGGGTCGAGGTGAGGATCTCCCGCGAGCGCGAGCTGATCGCGGTGTCGGTCGTCGACAACGGGCGCCCCGCGCCGCGCCGCCGGAGCCCGGGCGCGGGGGTCGGGCTGCGCGCGATGCGCGAGCGCGCGGAGGCGTTCGGCGGCGAGGTCGAGGCGGGGCCGGTGCCGACGAGCGAGGGCTCGCCCGACGGCGGGTGGCGCACGCGGGCGTCGTTCCCCTGCGGGGAGGCGGTCTCGTGACGGGCCGGATCCGGGTGGTCGTCGTCGACGATCAGCCGCTCGAGCGGACGGGCATCGCGCTGATCCTCGACTCCGCCGACGGGATCGAGGTGGTCGGCGAGGCGGGCGACGGGGTCGAGGCGGTGGAGGTCGCGGCGCGCACGGAGCCGGACGTCGTGCTCATGGACGTGCGCATGCCGCGCCGGGACGGCATCGAGGCGACGCGGATCCTCGCCAGGCGCCGGCCGGCGACGCGCGTGATCGTGCTCACGACGTTCGACCTCGACGAGTACGCGTTCGGCAGCCTGCAGGCGGGCGCGAGCGCGTTCCTCCTGAAGAGCACGCGGCCGGAGGCGCTCGCGGACGCGGTGCGCACGGTCGCGGCGGGGTCCGCCGTCGCGGCCCCGCGGCTCACGGCGGAGCTCATCGCGCACTACCTGGACCCGACGCGCGCGCCGGAGCGCGCGCCTGCGGCCCTCCCGCCCGGGTTCGGGGCGCTCAGCCCGCGGGAGCGCGACGTGTTCCTCGCGATCGCGCGGGGGCTCAGCAACCCCGAGATCGCCGACGAGCTATTCCTCGCGCCGTCGACGGTCAAGTCGCACGTCAACGCGATCTTCGCGAAGCTCGGCGTGCGAGACCGCGTGCACGTCGTGATCCTCGCCTACGAGCACGGGCTCCTGCGCGGGGCGTGAGCGGGCGCCGAAGACGTCCCGGCACCACCACGGCCAAGTGTCGGAGGACCCGCGGCGGATGCCCACGCCGCTCGACCACCTCGACCGTCACTCCGGAGCTACGCGATCCGCTATCCGCTCCCTCATCGGCGAAGAGCCCCGTAAACTGCCGCCATGCTGACGCGACTCGAAGCCACGGGGTTCAAGAACCTGCTCGGGTTCAGCGTCGACTTCGGCCCGTACACCTGCATCGCCGGGCCGAACGCCGTGGGCAAGTCGAATATCTTCGACGCCATCGAGTTCCTCTCCGCCCTCGCGGACGAGACCTTCATCGAGGCGGCGCAGTCGCTCCGCGGCGACGCCGGTCAGGTTCCCACGGACATCTCGTCGCTGTTCTCGCGCCGTAGGGACGGCACGTACCGCGACATGGAGCTCGCGGTCGAGTGCATCGTCGATGCCCAGGTGACCGACGACTTCGGGCGCGAGGCTACCGCGCAGTCCACGTTCCTCCGCTACGAGATCGGCCTGCGATTCCTGCCTCCGGGCGACGAGCCGTTCCGGTCGCCCTACGGCATGGTGCAGCTGCTGCGCGAAGATCTGACCTACATCAAGTCGGGCGAGGCGATCGATCGGGCGCCGTGGCTCCGAGGGCGGAAGGCCTTCCGCGACTCGGTCGTGTGGAACAGGCGGAAGACGCCGGGCGGATTCATCTCCACCACCGAGACGGACGATGGGCTCACCGCCATCGCCGTCCATCAGGAGGGCAACCAGGGGCGCAAGAACACGTCCCCCGCGGCGCGCGCCCCGCGATCCGTCGTCTCGACCGTGACCACGGTGGATCAGCCGACGATCCTCGCCTTCCGCCGGGAGCTGCAGAGCTGGCGCACGTTCGCGTTGGAGCCCACGGCGATGCGCGCGCCGGACGGATTCTCGGCGCGACAGAGCATCGGAGCAGACGGCGCCCACATGCCCGCGACCCTCTACCGCCTGGCGAGGCAGCGCGACGACGACGTCGAGTCGCTCGTCGCCGACCGCGTGAGCGACCTCGTCGATGTGCGCTCGGTGTCGGTCTACGCGGATCCGCAGCGCGACGTCCTGACGCTTCGAGCACGGCTGGGCGGCTCCGACGCCGACTTCCCCGCGAAGTCGCTGTCGGACGGAACGCTGCGCTTCCTCGCCCTGAGCACGGTCCTCTTCGACGCCGACAGCCGCGGCGTGATCTGCATGGAGGAACCGGAGAACGGCATCCACCCCGGGAAGCTCGAGGGCATGGTCCGGCTGCTGCGCGACCTCGCCGTGAGCACCGATCAGCCCGTCGGACCGGACAACCCCCTCCGTCAGGTCATCGTGAACACGCATTCGCCGCACATGGTCTCGCTACAGAACGACGAGGAGCTGCTGGAAGCGGCTCCGGTCGCGAAACGCGAAGACGACGGCAGCGTCCGCACGGTGCGGCTGCTGGCAGCGCGCGGCACGTGGAGGGACGACGTGCCGGGAGGCGAGCGCTTCATGCGCTCCCGTAGGGCGCTCATCGACTACCTCAGCTACCCGCCGGACGCACCGCAGCAGAACATGCTCTCAGGACTCACGCCGACGGTCGCGGGGTAACCGTGCGCACGGACTACTGCCAGTTCGCCCTGCTGTGCGAGGGTACGAGCGACGCCCCGCTCGTCACGGCCCTCGAGACGCTGCTCGTCGAGGCCGGATTCGACGAGGTGTACGGGGAGGCGCACACGAAGCGCGGTTCGGTGGAGGATGCGCTCGCGGAGATGGCGGAGAACCGCGACTCCTTCCACATCGTCTTCGTACACAGGGACGCCGATCGAGCAGGGCGGGAGGCGCGCACGTCGGAGATCGCGCGCGCCGCGGCGAACATCGCCTGGGCGGAGGGCGACGAGCCGCGCATCGTCCCGGTGATCCCTGTCACGATGACCGAGGCGTGGCTGCTGCTCAACGAAGCGGAGATACGCGCGGTCTGCGGGAACCCGCGGGGATCCGAGGCGCTGGATCTCCCGAAACCACATGAGATCGAAGGGATCGCCGACCCGAAGGCGGTCCTCTTCGACGTGCTGCGACAGGCCGCACCGCAGGGCGGGCGACGACGGCTCACGGTCCAAGCGCTGAGCGCGTGGAGATCCCACCTGGTCGAACGACTCGACGTACACGGGCGCGTGCGGAGCCTGGGCGCGTGGCAGGCACTCGAAGACGAGATCGCCGCCGTCTGGGACGAGCACCGCGGCGTACGCCGCCCGTGACCCCCTACACCCCCGCGAGCGTTCGCGGGATCGGCCGGCGCAGCGCCGCGGCCGTCGGCGCGACGGTTGCGACGAGGAGCAGCACCAGCCCTCCGGCAGCGACGAGCGCCATCGGCGCGAACGCCACCCGAGGCCACGCGAGCCCGAGATGCCCGGCGATGACGGCGCCGTCGATGAGCACGGCGAGCGCCCCGAGGAGGGCCGCCGTGACGGCGTAGACGACCGCCTCGTAGACCGCGGCGAGCACGATCGTCGCGTGCGTGGATCCGGCCGCCTGGATCAGTGCGAACTCCCGCTCGCGCGCCCGCCCCGACATGAAGACGGTCGCGGCGGCGGCGACGGCCGAGAGCAGCAGCGGCCCGCCGAGCAGCAGCACGACGCCCTCGGGCTCGAGGCCGGCGTCAACGCTCTGCGCGGCCGCGATGCTGTCGGCCATCGTGGCGAGTCCTCCGGCGAGCGCGACCGCCACCATGAGCGGGCCGATCGCCGCGGTCGACCGGCCGAGCCGGTGCCGCGCGGCGTGCCGGGCGAGGAACCAGGCGGCCGACGCCCGGACGGGCGCAACCGCGGTCCACGCCCGCAGCGCGAGGGGGAACGTGAGCGGGCCGGCCGCCGCGAGCACGGCGGCGATCAGCGGGGTCATCAGGATCGCCTGCCCCGAGAACGCCGAGAGCGACGCGGATCCGTCGAGGCTCGCGCTCACGAGCACGACGGCCTCGCACAGCAGGAGCGTGAGGATCGAGCGGATCCACCCCATCCGCACCCGCGGGTCCTCGGGTTCGCGCAGCGCCTCGATCGGGGGCGTGCGGCCGGCTCGCCGGGCACCGCGGAACCCGCCCGCCACGACAACACCCACCTCGACCGCGACCGTCGCGCCGATGCCGGCGGGCCCGATCGCGGGCACGACGTCGCCCATGCCCGTCCAGTCGCCGAAGACCCAGCGGAACAGCTCAGCGAAGACCGGTCGGGCGAGCAGCGCGCCGACGAGGGCACCGAGAGCGCCCACGATCGCGAGCTGGGCCACCACCACCGCCATCACCCGCGCGGGCCGGATGCCGACGAGCTGCCAGAGCGCGTAGCTGCGGCGCTGCAGCGACACGGCGAGGTTCGCAGAGGATCCGATGACGACGAACGCCGCGATCGCGGTGAACATGATGACGGCCGCGCTGGCGCTCGCGAGGCCCTCCTGCACCTGCCCGCCGTACCGGCCGCCCGTCTCGAGCAGGCCCGCGGCCACGGCGCCGACGAGCCCCGCGGCGACCATCACGGCGAGCGTGCCCGCCCACACGCGGGCGTGCGCGGCGAGATCCGTCAGCACGAGGCGGATCATGCGCCGGCCCTCGCCTGCGTGAGGGCGTCGAGCACCTGCCGAGGCGACGGATCGCGCAGCTCGCGATGGATCTCGCCGTCGCGCAGCACGAGCACGCGGTCGGCGAGGGCCGCGGCGTCGAGGTCGTGCGTCACGACGACGACCGACCGGTCACCCCGCGCGACGTCGCGCAGAAGGCGCAGCACCTCGGCCCCCGTCGCGGTGTCGAGGGATCCGGTCGGCTCGTCGGCGAAGACGATGTCGGGACCCGCGGCGAGCACCCGGGCGATCGCGACGCGCTGCTGCTGACCACCCGAGAGCTGCCCCGGGCGGTGGCCGGCCCGATCCGCCAGCCCGACGGCGGCGAGGGCGCGATCGGCCGCGCCGCGATCCGCGCGCCGCCGCGCCAGCCGGGCGGGGAGCGCGACGTTCTCACGCGCGGACAGCGACGGGATGAGGTTGTACGACTGGAAGACGAAGCCGACGTGCTCGCGACGCAGGGCGGCGAGCGCGCCCCGCCCGAGCGATCCGAGGTCGCGTCCGGCGAGGCGCACGGATCCCGCGTCGTACGGCTCGAGGCCCGAAAGGCAGTGCAACAGCGTCGACTTGCCGGAGCCGGAAGGCCCGACGATGCTCACCATCTCGCCCGGGGCGACGTCGAGCGAGATGCCGCGCAGCACCGGCACGCTCGGCTGGCCCTTCGCGGCGGCGGGGAACGTCTTGCCCAGGCCCGCGGCCTGGATTCGGGGTTCTGTCATGCCTCCATCCGACGCGGCGCCGCGGCCGCGCACGAGAGAGCGGGAGGGAGACCGGGGGTGGAGCCAGCTCTACTCTTCCGCCCGGCGCGCGCCGCCGCTCCGTAGGGTGACGGCATGGGATCCCCGACCGTCTGGCACGCGCTGATGCGCCCGCCGTGGCGGTTCCTCGCGAGCCGGTGGCCGTGGCTCGCGCTCGTCTACCTCGCGGCGAGCGCGGCGCTCGGGCTGGTGCTGCTGCCCGTCGCGGTCGCGACCCTCCTGATCCTGCCGCTCTGGGGCATCGCGATCGGGGCGCTGGAGCGCCGGCGCACGCGGATCCTCGGGTTCCTGGTTCAGCGCTCCGGTCACGTGCCGCTCGCCGCGGAGCAGCGGCCGATCTGGCTGTCGGTGCGCATCACGGAGGGCGCGACGTGGCGCGAGACGGCCGCGCTCGTCGTCGACGTCGTCGCGGGCCTCGCGGCCGTCGTCGTGCTCTTCTTCGAGGCCGTCATGCTCGCGGTGCTCGTCGCGATCGCCGTCTTCGGGGCGCGGGGCGGCGGACGGATCCACCTCTTCGGCGACGTGCGCCCCGAGATCGGCCCCGGCACCTGGTGGCCCGTCGTGCCGCTCGCGTTCGTCGCGCTCTGCCTGTTCGGCTACGCGAACGCGCTGCTCGCGGCGGTGCAGGCCTCGGCGCTGCGCGCGCTGTGCGGGCCCCGGAACCGCGAGCTGGCGCGCAACGTCGAGCGGCTGCTGCAGTCGCGGGCGACGCTCGTCGAGGCGTTCGAGGCCGAGCGGCGGCGCATCGAGCGCGACCTGCACGACGGCGTGCAGCAGGAGCTCGTGACGCTCGCGGCGCGCCTCGGCATGGTGAGCATCGAGCTCGACGACCTCGCCGCCCGGGGTGCGGACGCCGCCGCGGCGAGCGCGGCGCTCGGATCCGTGCAGTGCCAGGCGGAGCGCGCGATGGCGACGCTCCGCGACACGGTACGGGGGATCCACCCCGCGCTCCTCGCCGATCACGGGCTCGCTGCCGCGCTCGACGACCTGGCGAGCAGGGCGCCGCTGCCGCTCGATCTCGACGTCGCAGGGCTCGGGCGGCTCCCCGCGCCCGTCGAGACGACCGCCTACTTCCTCGTCACCGAGGCGACCACCAACGCGGCCAAGCACGCGAGCGCGACGCGGCTGACGGTGCGGGCGCGGATCGCAGACGGCGCGCTCGTCGTGACGGCCGCCGACGACGGCCGGGGCGGCGCGGACGAGACCGTCGGCACGGGCCTGCGCGGCCTCCGCGAACACGCCGAGACGCTGGGCGGCGCGTTCTCGGTCCGCAGCCCCGCGGGCGGCCCGACGATCCTGAGCCTGTCGCTGCCCCTGACGCACGAGGGGGTCGAGCGCGATGCGGCTGCTGCTCGCTGAGGACTCCGCGCTGCTGCGCGAAGCTCTGACGGCCCTCCTGGAGCGCCTGGGCCACGAGGTCGTCGCCACCGCCCGATCCGCTCCCGAGCTGCGCGCCGTCTTCGCGCGCCTCATCCGCGACGGCGCCCGTCCCGACGTCGCCGTGACCGACGTGCGCATGCCGCCGGGCGACAGCGACGACGGCCTCCGCACGGCGCTCGCGATCCGCGCCGAGCACCTCGGCCAGCCGGTCCTCGTGCTGTCGCAGTACATCGCGGGCGCCTACGCGCGCGACCTGCTGACGCTCCCCAAGGGCGGGGTCGGCTACCTGCTGAAGGATCGCGTGAACCGCGTGCGCGACTTCACGGCGGCCCTCGAGACCGTCGCGTCGGGCGGCACGGTCATCGATCCGGACGTCGTGCGGCACCTGCTGCGCGGATCCGCGCCCGGCCCCCTCGACGCGCTCACGACCCGCGAGCGCGAGGTGCTGGAGCTCATGGCCGACGGCGCCTCGAACACCGGGATCGCCGAGGCCCTCGTGCTCTCTGACGCGGCCGTGAGCAAGCACATCGGCAGCATCTTCGCGAAGCTCGGCCTGGGCCCGGTCGAGGAGAACCGTCGCGTCCGCGCCGTGCTCACCTACCTGCAGAACACCCGCGACGGCGGGCCAGGTCGCTGACCACGAGGCATCTCGACTCGGCGCCCTGCCGCGTCACGAGCGGGCTGCGAGCCGAGCGGGGAGCGTGAGGATCTCCGCCCCGTCGTCGGTGATCGCGATGGTGTGCTCGCTGTGCGCGGCACGCGCGCCCGTCGCGCTGCGCAGGGTCCACCCGTCATCCGGGTCGGTGATGAGGCGGTCGGTGTCCTCCATCACCCAGGGCTCGAGCGCCAGCAGGAGGCCGGGACGCAATCGGTACCCGCGCCCGGGTCGCCCGGCGTTCGCGACGTGCGGGTCCTGGTGCATGGTCGAGCCGATGCCGTGCCCGCCGAACTCGGTGTTGATGAGGTACCCCGCACTCGAGAGCACGCGCTCGATCTCGTGGGAGAGGTCGCCGAGGCGCACCTCCGGGGCCGCGACGGCGATGGCGGCGGCCAGCGCCTGCTCGGTGGCGGCGATCATCGCCGCGTCGCCCGGGTCGCGGAGGCTCCCGACGACGAAGCTGATCGCGGCGTCGGCCGCGATGCCGTCCTTCGTGACCGCGAGGTCGAGCGTCAGGAGGTCGCCGTCGCGCAGGCGGTAGTCGCGCGGCATGCCGTGCAGCACCGCGTCGTTGACCGCCGTGCAGATGTGGTGTCCGAACGGGCCGCTCCCGAAGGAGGGCGCGTAGTCGACGTAGCAGGAGACCGCTCCGGCGTCGTGGATCATCTCCTTCGCCTGCCGGTCGATCTCGAGGAGGTTCGTGCCGACCCGGCATCGGGCGCGGAGGGCGTCGAGGATGTCGCCGACGACCCGGCCGGCGACCCTCGCCCGGTCGACCTCGGCGGGGGTGAGGATCTCGATCATGCGCGCACCTTCCGGGAAGACCGATAATTATACCGGTAATCCTATACCGGGATAGAATGAGCGCATGGTCAGACTTCCCCTCACCCCCGAGGACGTGCGGCGCGGGGAGCGCCTCGGGGCGCTGCTGCGCCGCGAGCGGGGCGCCCGATCCATGCTCGACGTCGCCCTGGACGCGGGCATCTCGCCGGAGACGCTGCGGAAGATCGAGTCCGGCCGCGTCGCCACCCCCGCCTTCACCACCGTCGCCGCGATCGCGACGGCGCTCGGACTCTCCCTCGATGCCATCTGGTCGGAGGTCGACGGCGCCCGCGATCAGCAGGCCCACCCGAACGCGGGTCGCGAGCCGCTCCTCGCGCCCCGGTAGCATCCCCGCAACGCAGAAGGCCCCGGATCCACCAGGATCCGGGGCCTTCTCGTTCGTGTGCGCGAGGGGGGACTTGAACCCCCACGTCCGTCAGGACACTGGCACCTGAAGCCAGCGCGTCTACCGATTCCGCCACTCGCGCAGAGAACGCGTTCGCGAACTCAACTTCCCGAAGATATCACGCCCGCCGAGCCGCACGCCAATCAGGCGCCGCCCGCGGGTGTCCCGGAATGTCAGGGCGGGCGGTTAGCATGACGCATACCTCTTCCCGACCCCGAGGAGAACCGTGGGATTGCTTGACAGCTTCGAGCGAGGTCTCTCGCGCGCCGTCAACGGCGCGTTCGCGAAGACCTTCCGCAGCGGCATCCAGCCCGTCGAGATCGCCTCGGCCGTGCGCCGGGAGATGGATACGAAGGCCGCCGTCGTCAGCCGCGAGCGCATCCTCGCCCCCCACAGCTACCGCGTGCGCCTCAACCCGTCCGACGCCGAGCGCATGGCCGCGCTCGGCCAAGCTCTGCACGACGAGCTGCGCGCCATCTCGCAGAAGCACGCGACCTCGCAGGGCTACAGCTTCGCGGGCCCCCTCAGCATCCAGCTGCTCTCCGACGAACAGGTCTCGGCCGGCACGATCGACGTCGACACCTCGCAGGTCTCCGACGACGTCTCCTGGCAGGCCGTGCTCGAGATCGACGGCCGCCGGCATCCGATCACGCACGCCCGCACGGTCATCGGCCGCGGGTCCGACGCCGACATCACGATCCCCGACGCCGGCACGAGCCGCCGCCACGTCGAGATCCTGTGGGACGGCGCGCGCGGGATGATGCGCGACCTCGGATCCACCAACGGCTCCTCCGTCGACGGCCAGAAGGTGAAGCAGTCGGGTCTCGCCGACGGCCAGACGATCACGATCGGCCGCACGCGCATCGTCTTCCGCGTGATCCCGGAGACGCGCCAGCGCGCACCGCGCCTACCGCAGCAGGCCGACGCGACGCAGATCATCGACGCGTTCGAGGGGGGCCGACGATGAGCTCCCTCACCCTGTTCATCCTGCAGTACGGCTTCCTGCTGCTGCTGTGGCTGTTCATCTTCATCCTCATCTTCTCGCTGCGCTCCGAGGTGTTCGGCGGCCGCGTGCGCAAGCTGCCCGAGAGCGCCGCGCCCGCGCCCCCCGCCGCCGTGCGCCCGGCCGGGCCCGACGCAGTCACCCAGGCGCACCAGGCCGCCGCGCCCGTGCGCGCCGAGGCCACCTCCCGCTCGGTGGGCCGTCTCGTCATCACCTCCGGCCCCAAGCAGGGGCTCGAGCTGCCGATCGGATCCGAGCCGCTCACGATCGGGCGCTCCAGCGACTCGGGCCTCGTGATCCGCGACGACTACACCTCGAGCCACCACGCGCGCCTCGTGCGCTACGCCGACCAGTGGATGCTCGAGGATCTCGACTCCACCAACGGCACCTTCCACGACGGACACCGGGTCGCGCCCCGCTCGCCCGTGGCGGTGCGCATCGGCGCCCCCATCACGGTCGGGCAGACGACGTTCGAGCTGAGGAAGTAAGCGCCCGTGGTCTTCCAGGGCTCCAGCGCCGCGATCTCCCATACGGGGCGCGTGCGCTCCAACAACCAGGATTCGGGCTACTCCGGGTCGAACCTGTTCGTCGTCGCCGACGGCATGGGCGGCCACGCGGGCGGAGACGTCGCCTCGGCGGTCGCCATCAGCCGGCTGCAGAACCTCGACGGGCACTACGACTCCCCCGCGGAGGCGGAGGAGCGCCTGCGCGACGAGATCGCGGCCGTCGCCGGAGACCTCATCGAGGTCGCCGGGCGCCGTCCCGAGCTGGCGGGGCTCGGCACCACGTGCAGCAGCATCGTCATGGTCGACGAGTACGCCGTCATCGGCCACATCGGCGACTCGCGCATCTACCTGTTCCGCGACGACGAGCTCACGCAGATCACGACCGACCACACCTTCGTGCAGCGCCTCGTCGAGACGGGCCGCATCACGCCGGAGGAGGCGCGCTACCACCCCCGCCGCTCCGTGCTCATGCGCGTGCTCGGCGACATGGACGCGCACCCCGAGGTCGACACGTTCATCATGCCGACCCGGCCGGGCGACCGCTGGCTGCTGTGCTCCGACGGCCTCTCGGGCGTCGTCGACGAGACGCACATCGCGAAGCTGTTCCGGCTGCAGCAGCCGCCCGCGCGCGCGGCCGACGCCCTGCTCAAGCAGGCCCTCGACGGGGGCGCCCCCGACAATGTGACCGTCGTCATCGTCGACGTCGGCGGGCAGCACCCGCTCTACACGGGCACCCCGACGATCGTCGGATCCGCCTCGAACCCCGACGGGGTGCACGTGCCCGCGTCGCGATCGCTGCTGCCCACGGGCTGGCTGCACCCCGCACGCACCGCCGCCAACGAGCCCACGCACTTCGAGCCCGACACCGAGTACCTCGAGGAGCTCATCGCCGAGGATCGCCGACGCACCCGCCGGCGCCGCCTCATCGGCATCACCTCGCTCGTGCTGCTGGCCGCGGCGGTCGCCGCCGCCGGCGCCGCGTTCTACAGCTGGACCCAGACCCGCTACTACGTCGGATCCGACGAGGACAGCGTCGTCATCTACCGCGGCATCCAGCAGACCGTCGGGCCCCTCGCGCTGTCGACGCCGGAGACCGACACCGAGATCCCGCTCGACGACCTGCCCGACGCCTACCGCCAGCAGGTCGAGCAGACCATCAGCGCCCGCTCCTTCGAGCACGCCGAGGTCATCGTCGACAACCTGCGGGCGCGCCTCGGCGACGACGACGCGGACGACGACCTGGCCGACCTGACCGATCCCGACATCGCGCCGGTCCCCGACCCGAGCCCCTCGCCCACGGCACCCGCGCCGAGCGAGAGCCCGCGCGCCGACGGAGGTGACGACCAGTGACCGACACCTCCGACGACACCCGCGCCGTCAAGGGCGTGCAGAAGGAGCTGCGGCGTCTGCGCAAGGCCCAGCAGCTGCGCAACCGCGAGCTGATCCTGCTGATCTTCGCGATCGCCCTCACGGGCGGCGCCTTCGTGCTCGTGCAGTTCGGCGCGATCGGCGAGATCCGTCTGCCGATCCTCTACGCGGTCGGCGCGCTGTGCGCGCTCGCGATCGCGCTCCACGTGGTGCTGCGCATCCGCGCCTCCCAGGCCGACCCGTTCCTCGTGCCCATCGGGCTGCTGCTCACCGGGCTCGGCACGGCGATGATCTACCGCCTCGACCTGCAGGACAAGCAGTCGTCCGCGATGACGCAGCTCGCCTACGCGGCGCTGTCGATCGCGCTGTGCGGCCTGCTCGTCTGGGCGCTGTCGAACTACCGCGTGCTGTTCCGCTACACCTACATCTTCGGCCTCACGGGCATCGTGCTGCTGATCCTGCCGTTCGTGCCCTTCCTGCACGGCGGCGGCAACGCGACCGTGTGGATCACGATCGCCGGGTTCAACTTCCAGCCCGGCGAGATCGCGAAGATCTGCCTCGCGATCTTCTTCGCCGGCTACCTCGTGAACACGCGCGAGAGCCTCACATCCACGGGGCGCCGGGTGCTCGGGTTCACCTTCCCCCGCGCCCGCGAGTTCGGGCCGCTGCTCGTCATCTGGCTCATCTCGATGGGCATCATCGTCGCCCAGCGCGACCTCGGCACGGGAATGCTCATCTTCGGCATGTTCGTCGCGATGCTCTACGTCGCGACGGGGAAGACCGGCTGGGTGCTCATCGGCGTGACCCTCGCGGGCGTCGGCGCCGTCGCCGCGACGTTCGTCATGCCGTACGTGCACAACCGCTTCAACGCGTGGATCAACGCGTTCGACGACGAGCTCTACAACGACCCGGCCGGCGGCAGCTTCCAGCTGGTCAACGGCGTCTTCGGCCTGGCGCACGGCGGCATGTTCGGCACGGGCCTCGGCCAGGGCCGGCCCTATCTCACGCCCGTCGCGAAGAGCGACTACATCATCCCGAGCCTCGGCGAGGAGCTCGGCCTCGTCGGCATCTTCGCGATCCTCGGCCTCTACCTCGTGTTCGCGAGCCGCGGCGCCCGCATCGGCGTCGCGGGGCAGGACGACTTCGGCAAGCTGCTCTCGGTCGGGCTGTCGTTCACGATCGCGCTGCAGGTGTTCATCATGGTCGGCGGCGTCACCCGGGTGATCCCGCTGACCGGCCTCACGACGCCGTTCCTCGCGGCGGGCGGATCCTCGCTGCTGGCCAACTGGCTCATCGTCGGCATCCTCCTGCGCATCAGCGACGCCGTGCGCAGACAGCCCAGGGCGGTGATCGGCTGATGACCAAGGAGATCCGACGACTGAGCATCATCGTGGTGTTCATGTTCGTGGCGCTGTTCGCGTCGACGAGCATCATCCAGGTCGTGAACCAGAACTCGCTTGCGAGCGACCCGAACAACCGGCGCACCCTGTACGACTCGTACGAGGTGCGGCGCGGCGCGATCGTCGCGGGGGGCGAGCAGATCGCCCGCTCGCAGTCCACCGACGACCTCTACGCGTTCCAGCGCCTGTACGCCGACCCGGAGATCTGGTCGGGCGTCACGGGCTGGTACAACCCCGCCCTCGGATCCGCGACGGGTCTCGAGCGCGCGCTCAACGCCGAGCTGTCCGGCCTCGCCGACTCGGCGTTCTTCGCCCGCATCGAGCAGGTCGTCACGGGGCAGGCGCCGCGCGGGTCCAGCATCGAGATCAGCCTCGACCCCGCCGTGCAGCGCGCCGCCTGGGAGGCGATGACGAACGCCGGATACACGGGCGCCGTCGTCGCCATCGAGCCCGACACGGGCCGCCTGCTCGCGCTCGTGTCCACGCCCGGCTTCGACGCGAACCAGCTCGCGGTGCACGACTCCGAGGCCGCGAACACCGCCTACGAGAGCCTCGAGGGGGCTCCGAACAGCCCGCTGCTGAACAACGCGACGGCCAACGTGTACCCGCCCGGATCCACGTTCAAGGTGCTCGTCGCGGCCGCCGCGCTCGAGTCGGGCGAGTACACGGCCGAGAGCACGTTCCCCAACAAGGCGGCCTACACGCTGCCCGGCACGTCCTTCGACGTGACGAACGCGACGGGCGGCACGTGCGGAGGCGGCGACGAGGTCACCCTCGCGACGGCGATCTCCCTCAGCTGCAACGTGCCGATGGCCGAGCTGGCCGTCGAGCTCGGCGACGACGCGATCCGCGAGCAGGCCGAGCGGTTCGGCTACAACAGCGAGTTCTCGTTCCCGCTCTCGCTCGCCGCGTCGAGCTACCCCGACGAGCTCTCGGACGACCAGACGGGTCAGACCGGCTTCGGCCAGGGACCCGTGACGTCGACGCCCCTCGAGGTCGCGATGACGACGGCCGCGCTCGCCAACGACGGCGTGCTCATGGAGCCGACGCTCGTCGACCAGGTGCTCGCCGACGACCTCACGGTCCAGGAGCAGTATTCCCCCCGTGAGCGGGGAAGATCCGTCGACTCCGACGTCGCCGATTCCGTTACCGAGATGATGGTGGCGAGCGTCCAGTCTGGGGCCGCGACAGGTGCAAGAATAGAGGGCGTCGACGTGGCCGGTAAGACGGGCACCGCAGAGAACGGCGGCGACGCGCCCTACACGCTGTGGTTCACGGGATTCGCTCCTGCGGACGACCCGGAGGTCGCCGTGGCGGTCGTGGTGGAAGACGGCGGCGGCATGGGTCAACAAGGTTCGGGAAACACGATCGCGGCTCCCATCGCGAAGAAGGTCATGGAGGCGGTGCTCGCACAATGAGGCCAACGCAGGGTGTGACGTTCGGCGGACGCTATGAGCTCCTCTCCCGCATCGCCATCGGCGGTATGGGCGAGGTCTGGGAGGCCACCGATCACGTGATCGGTCGCACGGTCGCCATCAAGATCCTCAAAGACGAGTACATGGGCGATCCGGGCTTCCTGGAGCGCTTCCGCGCCGAGGCGCGGCACGCGGCTCTCGTGAACCACGAGGGCATCGCGAGCGTGTTCGACTACGGCGAGGAGAACGGATCCGCGTACCTCGTCATGGAGCTCGTGCCCGGCGAGGCGCTCTCGACGATCCTCGAGCGCGACGCGACGCTGCCGGTCGACACGGCTCTCGACTACGTGTCGCAGACGGCGTCCGCGCTGCAGGCCGCCCACGCGGCGGGCCTCGTGCACCGCGACATCAAGCCGGGCAACCTGCTGATCACGCCAGACGGCCGCGTGAAGATCACCGACTTCGGCATCGCGCGCATCGCCGACCAGGTGCCGCTCACGGCCACCGGCCAGGTGATGGGCACCGTGCAGTACCTGTCGCCGGAGCAGGCGTCCGGTCACCCGGCGAGCCCCGCGACCGACATCTACTCGCTCGGCATCGTGCTGTACGAATCGCTCGCCGGCAAGCGCCCCTTCACGGGCGAGTCGCAGGTCGCGATCGCGATGGCGCAGATCAACGACACGCCTCCGCCGCTCCCCGAGGGCATCCCGGTGCCCGTGCAGCGCCTCGTGATGGCGATGATCGCGAAGAAGCCCGAGGAGCGTCCCGCGTCGGCGGCGGCGGTCGCGCGCGCGTGCAGCGCGCTGCGTCGCGGCGACCTCGCGGCGGCGATTCAGGCGGCGCCGATGATCGCGGAGGGCGGCGCCCTCGGCGACGACGCCACGACGCAGCTGCTCGGCGCGACCGGCGCGGCGACCATGATGATGCCCTCGACCTCCCCGCTGCCGCTCGGCGACGCGGAGGGGGAGGGCGACGAGGAGGAGCAGCCCGAGAAGAAGCGCAGCAAGTGGCGTGTGCCGCTGATCGCGCTCATCGTGCTGCTCGCGATCATCCTCGGCGGCGTCGTCTGGGGCATCATGTCGGGCGCCTTCGGCGGAGACGACGACGAGACGCCCTCGCCGTCCCCCACGCGCACCACGACGTCCCCGTCCCCCACGCCGACGGTCGACCGCGTCGACGTGACGGCGCTCGCGCTCGACGGGCTCCTCTGCGACGAGGCGCTGCAGAAGATCGACGAGGAGGGCGCCGACATCGCCCTGAGCTGCCAGGACGGCGACCCCGCGGAGTCCGCCGACCAGGTCGGCCGCATCTACCAGGTCGACCCGGCGGGCGTCGTCGAGGCCGGAACGACCGTGACGGCGCTCGTGTACGCGCCGCTCGTCGAGATCCCCGCGCCCGAGGCCGCGCCGCGCGTCGACCCGAACCCGGTCGAGCGCGGGAGCGAGGCGACCGTGAGCTGGGACGCCTTCGGCGGCTGCCCCGCAGGCGCTCCGACCGGCTACTACGTCAACGTGTCCGGCAACAACATGCCCGACCCGCTGTGGGTCGAGGCGAACCAGACCTCGGTGCGCGTGCCGATCAACCCGACCGCCGCCGACCGCATCGAGGTGGCGTACAAGGTCGTCTGCGGCGACCGCGAGAGCGCCGGCTTCTCGCCGTCCGCCGACGCGACGGTGCAGGATCCGCCGGAGCCCGAGCCCACCGAGGAGCCGACGCCGACCCAGGAGCCGACTCCCACGGAGGAGCCCACGACGCCCGCCGAGGACGAGAGCGCCGAGGCCGACGAGGCGTGACGAGGTCGGCCGGGAGCGGCGCTCTCGGCCGACTCGGTTAGGCTTGCCCTCGTATGTGCAACGACCGGCTCCCGGGGAGGGCTTGACGTGACGGACGAGCCCACCGAGGCGATGGAGGCGACCGACGCCGAGCCCCGCGTGCTGTCAGGGCGATATCGGGTCGACGCGCTCATCGGACGCGGCGGCATGGCGAGCGTCCATCGCGGCTACGACCTCACGCTCGGGCGCACGGTCGCCATCAAGATCCTGCATCGCGATCTCGCGAGCGACGACACGTTCCGCACCCGCTTCCGCCTCGAGGCGCAGGCAGCGAGCCGCATGGCGCACCCGTCGATCGTGCGCGTCTTCGACGCGGGCGAGGCCGTCGAGGCCGACGGCGCGGAGACGCGCCACACGCCGTACATCGTCATGGAGCTCGTGCGCGGCACCCTGCTGAAGGACGTGCTGCGCGACGGCCCCGTGGCCGCCGACGAGGCCTCGCGCTATGTGGACGGGATCCTCGAGGCGCTCGAGTACTCGCACCGCGCGGGCGTCGTGCACCGCGACATCAAGCCCGCGAACGTCATGATCACCGACTCCGGTCAGGTGAAGGTCATGGACTTCGGCATCGCGCGCGCCGTGAGCGACACGTCGGCGACGGTCGCGGAGACGACGACGATCCTCGGCACGGCCGCCTACTTCTCGCCCGAGCAGGCGAAGGGTGACGCGGTGGACGCGCGCGCCGACATCTACTCGACCGGAGTGGTCCTCTACGAGCTGCTCACGGGGCAGCCGCCGTTCCGGGGCGACTCGCCCGTGTCGGTCGCCTACCAGCACGTGCGCGAGGCCCCCGTGCCGCCGTCGCAGGCGAACCCGGCCGCGCCCGCGCGCCTCGACCCGATCGTCCTGCGGGCCCTCGCGAAGGATCCCGCCCAGCGGTTCCCCGACGCGGCGGCGTTCCGCGAGGCGCTCGACGCCGCGATGGACAGCGCCGAGATGTCGACGCGCCAGATCGCGGCGCTCACCGACGAGCTGTACGGCGACGGGCAGCGCGAGCAGGCCGACGTCGAGCACACCATCACGCAGCTGTCGTCGGCGACGGGCGTCACCCGCACGCAGTCGGGCCCGCCGGTCGCGTGGGTCTGGACGGCGATCATCGCGCTCATCGCGATCATCGCCGCCGTGGTCATCTGGGTCGTGCGGATGGATCCGCTCGAGCTGCGGGCCGCCGACTCGGTCGCGGTCCCCGACGTGTCGGGGGTGGCGTACGAGCGGGCCGTCGAGGATCTCGAGGCGGCGGATCTCGTGGCCGCGCAGCGCACGGAGCCGAGCGAGACGGTGCCTGAGGGCATCGTCATCCGCACGGATCCGGAGATCGGGGTCCCCGTGACGCCGGGCACGACCGTGCAGGTGTGGGTGTCGGAGGGCGAGCAGCTCGTGGCGGTGCCGGAGCTGGCGGGTCTCAGCGAGGACGCGGCGCGCTCGGCGATCACCGACGCCGGCCTGGAGATCGGCCGCACGACGCCCGTGAACGACCCCGAGAGCGACGCGGGTACGGTGCTCGCGGCGGCGAACGAGGGCCACGACGTGGCCACCGGCGACGAGCTGTCGAAGGGATCCGTCATCGACCTCACGGTCGCGACGGGGCGCGTGACCGTCGGCGACGTGAAGGGGTACACGATCGAGGCGGCGACGGAGCAGCTCGCGCAGCTCGGGCTCGACGTCACCGTGAGCGACGATGCGAGCTGCACCGCGGCCGATCCCGCGACGGTGCATGCGCAGTCGCGCGTCGGGGATGCCCCGGTGCATTCGACGATCGAGCTCTTCCAGTGCACGGGCACGGAGCCCGACGAGGAAGAGGAGCCGGCGGAGGAGTCGGGCGAGAGCGGCGACGAGGGCTGACCTCAGGCCGCGGCGGGCTCCTGCCAGCCGCTGACCGCGACGATCGCGTCGGCGAGGCCGCCGAGCTCGTCCTCGAGGGCGCCCGCGGGCACGCTGAACGTCGCGACGACGGCGCGGCGCGTGCCGGGGGCGACGAACCAGTATTCGAAGGCGGCCGTGCGCAGGGTCTCCTCGCTCCCGTCTGCGGTCGTCACCCGGTAGCGCACGCGGCGCAGCGCCGTTCCCGCCCGGGAGGGCACCTTCGCGGCCGGGGCCTCGTCGGCGCCCCGCGCCCGTTCGAGCGCCAGGGCGAGCACGTCGAGCGGGGTGAGCGACGGATCCGGCTGGTGCGGGATCGCGAGTTCGGGCGTCGCGATCATCGCGGTCATCGAGATGCGCGCGCCGGGGACGATCGACAGCGCGATCTGCAGGCTCCGGCCGTCGCCCTCGATCGCCTGGTCGAGGCTCGCCATGAGGCGCCGCTCCAGCTCGATGCGGCCGCGGGCGCGCTCGTCCGACGTGCCGAGCCGTGTGCGCAGCAGGCGCCGCACGGAGGCTCGCGCCTCGTCCCGGTCGCCGAGCGGCACGTCCCACCAGCTGCCCGGCAGGCGCAGCGCGAGATCCGGCAGGGCGGTGGCGGTCACGGCGTCTCCCCCTGCGCGCCGAACAGCTCCTCGAGCACATCGGCCTCCGCCGAGCACATGCGCCTCGAACAGCGCACGTCTTCCCCGTCGCCGACGCCGTCGAGCAGCAGGAAGTCGGGATCGAAGGCCTCGCTCAGCGCGACGGGCGTCACCTTCACCGAGATGCTGTCGGGCGCGAACGCCGCGTTCCGCCACGCCGCGGCGAAGGCGCCCATGACGATGTCGCCCGCGTTCTCCTCCGTCACGGACGACGCGGAGACGTCGACGCGGATCCACTGTTCGAACACGTCGCGGTGGATGACGGTCTCCACCTCCTCAGCCGCCGGCACGTCCGCGACGACGGCATCGGCGAGCCGCGCCTCCGCTCCCGGCCCCGCGGCGCACCCCGCGAGGACGCAGACGGCGACGAGCGCGACGGCGCCGGCACGTCCGATCCTCACTCGGACCCCTCGAACACGTAGTGCGTCTCGTCGTCGCTGAAGAAGAGATCCTGGTCGGCCATGATGCGGTCGATCGCGTCCTGCACCGAGTCGTCGACCCCGGGGTGCGCGCCGTCCTGGATCTGCTGGATCGTCTCCCCGTAGAGCCCGGAGTTGTGGCGCCCCGCGTCGAGCACGGCGTCGCCCTCGCCGGGAGGGTTGACGTGCACCGTGACGTGATTCTCCGACGGATCGGCCGGCGCCGTGCCGTCCAGCCGGTGCACGGGGTCGCCGACGTGCTGGATGGAGATGACGCTCACGTCGCTCGGGATGTCCATCGCGTCGATCGGCGCGCCCGCGACGACGATCGCCTGCACGTTGTAGTCGCCGGCCTCCGCCATGCGACCCGCGAGGATCCCGCTCTGCGAGAAGCCGTCGATCATGACCGGATCGTCGGGGCCGATGCCCGCCTGCTCCATGGCGTCGATCACCATGCGCTCGTAGGCGGCCGTCTCGTCGGGGGCGAGCATGAGCGCGAGGTTGGAGCCGAGGTCGTTGGCGGCGGGGGTGTCGAAGAGCAGCTCCCAGTCCTGCGTGCTCGGCGGCAGCACGCGCCAGATGTCGTTGCCGTGCTCGTCGACGCCGACGTGCACGATCTCCACACGGGTGCTGTCCGTCCCGCCATCGCGGTCGAGCTGGCGGATGCTCTCGAAGAGGTCGCGGTACCGGTGCGCGGGATCCGCGGCGCCGTGCCACACCTCGGTGAGGTTCATGCGCGGGGTCTCGCCGCCGATCTCGAACCAGATGGCGGGCACGAGCACGCCGTGGAGGGCGCCCAGGAGACCCATGGTGAGCGCGATGCCGCGATCGACGAGGTGGTTCAGGTCGATGTCGCCGATCGGAACGACGAGCACGCCGATGATGACGACGACGAGGATCGCGACGAGGGCGAGCGCCGCGACGATGAGATCGCTGACCCACATGACGAGCTGCTCGAACGCGTCGAGGAGCCAGTCGCCGATCGACGAGAAGAAGTCGCCGACCTGCGCCCACCAGCCGTCGTCGAGCGCGCCGAGGATCGGCTCGATGAGGTCGGCGGCCGCGTGGCCCGCCGCGTCGTGGTCGTCGATCGCCTGCTCGTAGGCGGCGAGGAGTCCGTCGAGGTCGTCCTCCCGGCTCTCGATCCGGCGGCGCAGGTCGTCGAGCGCGTCATCGTCGGCGTCGGGGTCGCGCAGCGCCTCCGTGCGGTCGTCGTAGAGGGGCCAGAGCTCGTCCTGCGTCTCGCGGATCCGCTCGATGGCCTCGTCGGCGCGGCGCTGCGCGTCGTCGAGCTCGCGCGCGTAGCCCGCGAGCGCCTCGCCCGTCCCGGCATACCGGGGTGCGACGGCGTCGACGTCGCCGGCCGCCGTGCGCGCATCGTCGCGGAACTGGTCGGCGGCCTTCCCGATGGCGTACTCGCCCTCGGCGGCGTCGCGCAGTCGGCGGGCGAGGTCGACGATCGCCTCCGCGACGTCGCCGAAGTCGGTTGCGGCGTCGTCGATCGCGTCGGGCTCGCCCTCGATGCGCAGCAGCGGCGGAACGGCGGCGGCCTCCATCGATCACTCCGTCCCGTGGTCGAAGGCGAGGAAGGACTCGCGGATCGCGCTCGCCTGCGTGCGGGTGTCGTCGAGCTGCTCGACGAGCTCGGATCGGCGCACCCGCCATCCGTCGGCGAAGTCGCGCACGGCGCCCGAGAGGCGACGGTGGCTCGTGGCGTCCGCGATGTCGCGGGAGCGCTCCTTCTGGCCGTCGAGCTCCTCGCGCAGGGAGCCGAGCATGCCGACGAGCTCGTCCATGGCGTCGTAGTCGACCTTCACGTCCGGCACGGTGCGCCTCTTCCCCGGTGTTCCGCTGTCCGTCGTCAGGAAAGCACATCGCCCGCGCGGGTCGATATGGGTAGTCCTCCCCATTCCGACCCGGATAGACTTCACGGTATGGCACGCCGCGACTCTCACGACGAAGACATCACCCACATCCCGGGTGAGCCCCTGCCCAACCCGGCCTGGTTCAAGCCCGTCATGGTGGCGTTCTTCCTGCTGGGTCTGGCGTGGATCCTCGTCTTCTACCTGTCGGAGGCGCAGTTCCCGGTTCCCGGCATCGGCGCCTGGAACCTCGCGATCGGCGGCGGCCTCGCGCTCATCGGCCTCATCATGGCCACGCGCTGGCGCTGACGCCCCCTTCCTCCTCCCGAACCCGCCCCGGCCTCGTGCCCGGGCGGGTTCGTCGTTCCCGCGACCCGTTCCACTTCGCACGCAGCCGCCTCCGCACCGGGCGCTGCGACCCGATCCGGTACCGCGGCGCGCTCCCCGGCCCCACCATGTCTCACTTTGTGCGGGAACCGGCTGCTCGTTCCCGCACTTCCCGAGACACGCCCCGCCGACCAGCACGACCGTGTCTCACCTTCTGCGGGAATGCCGCGCTCGTTCCCGCACCTCTTGGGACACGCACGGGTCCGCCAAGGCTCCCCGATCGCCCCTCCGCCCGTGCGACGCGGCCCGCCTCGTTGCTCCCCACCCCGCCTGACTGGCCCTGCGCTCCCCTGCCCCGCACCCCGAATCACACCGGTGTGATTCCCTCCACAGGCGTATCCCCACCTGTGAATAACAGCCGTGTGATTATCCCCAGCTGTGGATGGATCTGTGGATAACTCGGTGGACAACCCCCATATATCCGTGGATACGGGGTGGAGAAGAGCCTCGGATCCGTGGAGAACGCCCTCGCCTCTGGGGATAACTCTCCCCGACCTGTGGAGAGAGCTGGGGAGGGATCCGGGAACGACGTCGCGCCCCGGGCCGCGAGGGCCCGGGGCGCGACGGGGATCTCCGCGGCTCAGGCGTGCACGAAGCCGGCGATGACGAAGAGCGCGACGATGAGCAGGCCCACGCCGACGACCAGGAGGATCTGCAGGGTGCGCTGGGTGCGGCGCCGGGTCGACGTGAAGATGAGGCCGATCAGCGCGCCGATCACGAGACCGCCCACGTGCGCCTGCCACGACACGTTCATGCCGGGGATGAAGCCGATCACGAGGTTGATCGCGAGCACGATCATCATGCCCGACATGTCGGCGCCGAGCCGCCGACCGATGACGAGCAGCGCGCCGAAGAGGCCGAACACCGCTCCCGACGCGCCCACGACGGGAGTTCCGAACGCCAGCAGGGCGACGGCCGCGGATCCGCCCGCCGTGCACAGCACGTAGGTGGCGAGGAAGCGCCAGGATCCGAGCATCGGCTCGAGCACCCTCCCCACCATCCACAGGGCGATCATGTTGAGCGCCACATGCCAGATGCCTCCGTGCACGAGGGCGACGGTGAGGATGCGCCAGGGCTCGAACGTGAGCGTGAGGTCGGGGTAGAGGTAGGGGGCGAAGAACAGCAGCCAGCCGCGCACGGATCCACCGATGCCGGGCAGCAGCTGCAGCAGGTAGGTGACGGCCGTGACGACGAAGATCGTCGTCATCGCACGCGTGCCGCCGGACCCGAACGACGCGGTCGCGGTTCCGGATCCGCGACCCCACCGGCGGGCGGCCTTCTTCTGCGCGGGCGTGCGGTTCTTCTTCTGCTCCTTCATGCACTCGGGGCAGATGAATCCCACGGCCGCCGGGGTCTGGCACTCGGGGCAGATGGTGCGGGTGCACCGCTGACACAGCACAAAGCTCTGCCGCTTCGGATGCCGGTAGCAGTAGTTGTCGGGGTTATCGGCGTACGACGACGTCACTGCTCTCGGACTCCTTCGCGGGCAGAGCTTCGTGCGGGAGGCGGGTCAGACGGCGGCGATGTCGATCGACGAGATGACGACGTCCTGGGCGGGGCGGTCGTTCGCGCCGGTCGGCACCTGCGCGATCGCGTCGACGACCTTCTTCGAGGCGTCGTCGGCGACGGCGCCGAAGATCGTGTGCTTGCCCTGCAGCCACGGCGTCGGGTCGGTCGTGATGAAGAACTGCGACCCGTTGGTGCCGCTCATCTTGCCCGTGATGGCGTTGGGGCGCTTGCCCGCGTTCGCCATCGCGAGGATGTAGGGCTCGGTGAAGTCGAGCTCGGGGTGGATCTCGTCGTCGAAGCTGTAGCCCGGGCCGCCGATGCCCTGGCCGAGCGGGTCGCCGCCCTGGATCATGAAGCCGGGGATGATGCGGTGGAAGACGACGTCCTTGTAGAGCGGGCCCTCGCCCTTCTGGCCCGTGCGCGGGTCGGTCCACTCCTTCTCGCCCGTGGCGAGGCCGACGAAGTTGTCGACCGTGACGGGGGCGTGGTCGCCGAAGAGGTTGATGACGATGTCGCCGTGGTTCGTGTGGACGGTGGCGACGGCGGTGTGCTGAGTCATGGGGCCATTCTCGCAGAGAACGCCGGTGCGGCGCCCCGCGCGGGAAGTCATCTGGCAGGATGAGAGAAAGGACCCACCATCGACAGATAACGCGGGAGGGCAAACCGTGAGCGTCAGCCTCAGCAGGAAGCGCAAGAAGGAGCTCCGGAAGCTCCAGTCGACCGCGGCCAAGGTGGTGGACGCGCAGCGCATCGTCGCGGCGAACGCCGCCGACGTGGCTCGCGAAGCCGGACGCCAGCTCGGCGCCCTGGGCAACGAGGTCGTCAAGCCGAAGGCGAAGAAGACCTACCACGACCACATCGAGCCGTACGTCGACAGGGCTCGTCCGTACGCGGAGGACGGCTACGAGCGCAGCCGCCGCTTCGTCGACCGCCGCGTCATCCCGGCCGCGGGCGGCCTCGTCGGCCGCGCGATCGGCGCGTACGACGCGACGGCCGCGAAGCTCGGCGGGCGCACGGTCGTCGTCGAGCCGCCGAAGAAGAAGACCAGCGCGGGCGCCGTCATCGCCGCCGTGCTCGGCGTCGCCGCCGCGGTGGGCATCTTCGTCGCCGCGTGGAAGGCGCTCAGCGCCGACGACGAGCTGTGGGTCGCCGACGATCCGGTGGCCACGCCCGACGCCTGATCCATCGATCCGCGAGGGTGCGGGGTCCGCGACTGCGCGGATCCCGCACCCTTTCGCGTTCGCCCGAGAGGACACTCGCATGACCGATCCGCTGCCCGATCTCGGCACCGCCGATCCGCACCGCCGCGTGCGCGATGCGGCGGCGGAGCGCGGCCTCGACATCGAGCTGCGCGCCTTCCCGCCGGCGGCGTCCCTCGAGGAGGCCGCGGCGCACCGCGGCGTCGACCCGTCGGAGATCGTGAAGACGCTCGTCGTGAAGGGCCGCGGCGAGCAGTACCTCTTCGCGCTCGTCCCTGGCGACCGCGCGATCTCGTGGCCGAAGCTGCGGAAGGCGGTCGGCGCGAACCGGCTGCGTCTGCCCGAGCCGCATCTCGCGCTCGAGGCGACGGGCTACGAGCGGGGCACGATCGTGTCGATCGGATCGTCGACCGCGTGGCCCGTGTTCGCCGACGCGCGCGTGGTCGGCCGGCGCGTGTCGATGGGATCCGGCGCCCGCCACGTCGCCCTGTACGTCGACGCCGACCGCCTGATCGAGGCCTACGACGCGACCGTCGCCGACATCACGGATCCGATCGACACGATCCGCTGAGGGGCGGAGCGTCCCGGCGAGGTGAGGTCAGGCGCGGCTCGCGAGTGGCGCAGGAACTCGCGAGTGGCGCAGATATCCGGCCCGATTCCTGCGCCACTCGCGAGGATCTGCGCCACTCGCGGGCAACGAGCGCCGCGGGCGACGAGCGCCGCGGGCGAGGGATGCCGGGCGCGAGCGGGTCGCGCCCGGCGTTCCGGACGCCAGAGGCCGCCTGCCCTCAGCGCACGACGGCCGCGAGGCGCTGCACCGCGAAGGCGTAGCCCTGCGTGCCTGCGCCGACGATGACGCAGGAGGCGATGTCGCTGAGGTACGAGCGGTGCCTGAAGGGCTCGCGCGCGTGCACGTTGCTGATGTGCACCTCGGCGAACGGCAGCGCGACCGCCTGCAGCGCGTCGCGCAGCGCGACCGAGGTGTGCGTGTAGGCCCCCGCGTTGATGACGATCGCGTCGCAGTCGGCGCGGGCCGCATGGATCGCGTCGACGAGCGCGCCCTCGCTGTTCGACTGCACGGCGCGCACGGCGAACCCGGCCGCGGCGGCGGTCTCGGTCGCGAGGCGCTCGACGTCGTCGAGGGTGTCGGATCCGTACACCTGCGGCTCGCGGGTGCCGAGCAGGTTCAGGTTGGGTCCGTTGACCAGCAGGATCCGATGGTGCACGCCGCCTCCTTGTTCGCGCTGCGCCCAGCGTACCGGGGTGGCGGAGCCCGCCGGGCACCCCGTCTGCGACGAAAGTCGTATGGATCGCGGCTGATCAGCGTGCGAGCCTGGGGAGATGGCTGGTCCGTGGCAGATTCTCCTGATCCTGGCGTTCGTCGTCGTCCTCGCTCTCATCATCTGGCTGATCGTCGCCTCGTTCCGCCCCACCGCCCGGCGGAGGCGGGAGCGCAAGCGCGACGACGAGACCCGCGACGCCTCCCCGCGCTGAGCGCGTGGGGCGTTCAACAGCTCACCGAACACGGCGCGGTCGATCGTGCATGACGCAGGCGCGGTCGCGCCGATGTCGTCGCGGCAGGTGAGTGCCCAGAGACCCCCGCATCGGTCGTCTCACTCTCCGGCTCTCGGGGGATCTCCGTCATCGCCATGAAGCGCTCGACAACCTCCCCCGCGGTCGGCTCTGGTCCCTGATCACCCGCCGAGCCTCCGGCGAGCGTCACGATGAGCACCGTCGCCGTGAGCACGCAGACCATCCGCGCGCACGCGCTCCTGTGGTCCTCATGCCGCCATCCCACAACCGTCCCCGGGGCTGTCCCGACGAGGTGAACAGCCTCTCGAGGCAGGGTCCGGCAGAGACCGGCGTCGTCGCCCCGCACATGCCCCGCGGACGACGCAGCACGCGATCACGGAGCGCCGCCGCCCGGTCATCGCATCCGCGGATCAGTCGGCGCCGCGTGCGCGGATCCGCTCGACGTCCGCGTCGTCGATGTCGATCTGGCCGACGCTCACCGGGGGCAGGGCCTCCTCGCGGATCCCGTCGTCGCCCTCGGTCACGAGCCGCGGCGTCACAACGAGGAAGTCGACCTGCGCGTCATCGCACTCCATGTCGAACGAGAGGCGCGTCGCGCCGCCCGCGGCGTCCAGGCGGGCGTTCGCGATCGTCAGCCCGGGTGCGTCGGCGCGCACCTCGATGAGTTCCCGGTCTCCCAGCCCGTCCAGGTCGGCCTCGACCGGCCCGCAGGACGACATCGCGCCGGGCCAGCCGACCGCCGTCCACGCGGGCGCGTCGTCCGCTCGTTCGACCGTGACCGACCCCACGGGGAACGTCGCGGTCTCCTCGCCGATGATCAGCCGCACCTGCGACACCGCGAGCTCCTCGCCCCCGTCGACCTCCAGCCGCAGCGTGCCGACCCGCGGGTCCCCGCCGCCGGATCCCTCCTCCACGAGATCCGCCACGTCGCCGCCGAGCACCCGCTCTTCTCCGCCGGCATCGACGAACGCCACCTGACTCACGTCGGTCCAGATCGGATCGCTCTTCGGCGCGACGAACGCGAGGCCCGTCGAGAACGGCTCGCCGCTCGGGATCACGACGTCGACGGACGTGCGGGCGAACACCGCCTGCGTCTCGTCCGGGGTCGCCGCGCATCCGGGTGCCGCGAGCAGCACCGCCGCCGCGGCGAGCGCGATCGCGCCCCTGGTCACCGCCGTCTTCCCCGCCATGCGCCGCCTTCCTGATCGAGGTGTCGGGTGCTCCCGTGGGTCGGGGATCCCGCGAACGCCGGATGGATCCGCCGCGGAGCGTCCGGCGTTCGCGGGATCCCCGGCGGAAGCGGTGAAGACCCCGACGCACTGCGCACCGGATCCGCGGATCACGCTACCCCGCCCCGTGCAGCCGACGAGCGATCCACGACGAAAGTCGCAGGCCGACGCATCGGCGGATCCGCCGCGACTCCCGGCGCGGAGCCGCATCGTGTCTCACGACATGCGGGAAAGCGGATCCGATACCGACCGAACGCGAGACACGCCCCGAACGCGAAAGCAGGCCGTGTCTCACAACCCGCGGGAAACCCCGCCCCATGACCGCAGAACATGAGACATGCCCGGCCCGCGCCACCGACCCGCGCACCGTGTCTCACGGCACGCGACAAACCCTGCCCCGTACCCGCAGAACGTGAGACATGCCCGCACCATGAGGAGGCCACGCGATCGCCGCACCGATCGATGCCCGCCCGTCACCGCCCAGGCCGAGGATCCCGCAAACGCCGGGCGGATCCGCCGCGAAACGCCCGGCGTTCGCGGGATCCCCGGCGGAACCGATGAAGACCCCGCGCACTGCGCACCATGTCTCACGACATGCGGCAAAGCGGATCCGATTCCGGCCAGATGCGAGACACGCCCCGAGCACGGAGCAGCCCGTGTCTCACGACACGCGGCAAACCCCGCCCCATGACCGCAGAACGCGAGACATGGCCCCACTCGCCGATCAGGAGGCACGCGACCTCAGCCCGCGGCGTCCGCGGCGACAGGCTCCCGCGCCCCGCGCGTCCGCACCTCGCGGACCTCGGCGCCGCTCGCCATCGCGATGGCGGCGAAGAGCGCGAGCAGGGGCGCCAGGTGGAAGGCGGCGAGCGTGACGAGCGCGCCGCCCATCGACGAGTCGACGGCTCCGCCGCCCGGTGTGGTGGAGAGGTGCGCGATGACAGCCGCCACCGCGAACGTCACGACCGCCGTGCCGACGAGGGACAGTGTCCGGGTGCGCCCCGGGGCGGCGCCGAACCACACGGCGACCGCGACGAGCGGGATCGTCGCCCACAGCGCGGCGGGGATGCTCACGCGCTGCAGATACAGGAAGACGGGGAGGAGCCAGTCGGGCGACGCGGCGTCGCCCATCATCGTCGCGGTGCCCGCCACCCAGCTGAGCACCGTCATCAGGATGATCGCCGATACGGGGATCCGCATGCGTCGCCGCCTTCCCCGGCGCGTGGCGCGCCGACTCCGCGGGTCACGCTACTCCCGCCCGGCGCGGACGGCGAGCGATCTGCGACGAAAGTCTCAGGCTTACGCGTCGGCGCATCGACCGCGCCGTCGAGGAGCCCCGCCGCCCGCTGACGCCTCAGGCCGGCCCGTCCTCCGTCGGGTCGTAGGGCTTCGTGAGGGGGTGCGGATCCTCGGCCTCCGCCGCGGCGGGGGCCTCCTCCACGTCGGCCGCCGGGATCGGCTTCGTCTTCACCGCGCCCGTGGGGACGATCTCGAACGCCGCCGTGCCGCCCGCTCCCGAGACGGGGCGCGCCTTGGCGCGCAGCGCGACGCGACGACCGCCGATGCGCGCCCGCAGGGGGTTTCCGAGCACGAGGCCCAGCGTCGCGCCGGCCGCGAGGGCGACGCCCACCATCGCCGCGCTGAACAGGGCGTCGAGGGCGAGGATGAAGTGGTTGAGGTCGGTGCCCGCCTCGACGAGGCCCAGCAGGCCGCGGAACACGGCCGCGCCGGGCACCATCGGGATGATCGCCGCAGTCGTCACGGCGACCGACGGCACCCGGAGACGATCCGACACGACCGACCCGACGAAGCTCGCGACGAGCGCGCCGCCGAACACCGCGGCCGAGCTCGGCATGCCGTTGAGGGTGCCCAGCACGTAGGCGCCCGCCCAGCCGAGCGCGCCGAGCACCGCGCTCACCACGACGATGCGCAGCCCCGACCCGTTGAGGATCGCGACCGCCGCCGCGATGATCACCGATCCGGTCACCTGCTGCAGCGGCGACCCGAATGCGAGCGGATCGCTCGGCAGCGCGAGGCCCACGCCCAGCTGACGGGCCGCCTCGAGGCCGACGAGGATGCCGACCACGACGCCCATCGTCATCACGGTGAGGTCGAGGATGCGCCCGCCCGCCGTCAGCGAGAAGCCGTCGATCGCGTCCTGCGCGGCGCCCACGACCGCGAGGCCGGCGAGCATCAGCACGATGCCGCACGAGACGACGAGGCTCGAGCGCACGCCGACGAACGGCTCGATGCCCGCGCTGCCCAGCCAGGAGATGAGCACCGTCATGATCGTCAGCACGATCGCCCCCGCCGCCTGGCTGAAGAACAGCGGCACGCGGGCGCGCGCGAGGCCGAGCTGGGTGAGCGCGACGCCGAGCGCCGCGATCAGCACCGACAGCAGCATGACCCAGCCCGCGCCGTACATGATCGCGACCGCGACGGCGAGCAGCGCCTGCACCGCGACGAGCACGCCCGCGCGGTACATGAACGGCGTGCGGCGGATCGCGTGGAACTGGCCGATCGCCTCGTGCAGCGGCAGGCCGGACTCGATGTCGTTCACGAGGGTCTGCAGCCGCTGCAGCTTCGCGTGATCCGGGGCGGCCGAGTGCACGACCCGCATGAGCGTGATCGGATCGCCGGTGCCGTTGCGGTGATCCGACAGGATCACCGAGTTGAACGTCACGTTGACGTGCACGCTGCGCAGGCCGTACGCGGTGGTGATGCGCAGCGCCGCGAGGGTGACCTCCTTCGCGGAGGCCCCGATCGACAGCATCACCTCCGCGACCCGCATCGCGAGGTCGATGATGCTCTGCGAGAGCCGGTCGTCGATGATCGGCATCTGCTCCGTCATCCGCCGCTTCGCCGGATCGCTCCACAGCGCGCGGCGCACGCCGTCGAAGAGACGGCGCGGCGGTCGGGGCTCAGACATCGTCCTCCCACTCCCCGGTGTCGAGGAAGCGCTCGATGCGGGCGCGGTGCGGGGCGAGGTCGAGGCGCTGATCCGCGACCCACGCGTCGTCGAAGTAGGTGTGCGCGTACCGGACGCCGCCGTCGCAGATGAGCGTGACGATCGATCCGCGCTCGCCCCGCTGCCGCATGCGCGCGATGAGTCGGAACGCGCCGCCGAGGTTCGTGCCCGTCGACCCGCCCGCCCAGAGCATCGTGCGCTCCTTCAGCACGCGGATCGCGGCGATGGATTCCGCATCGGGAATACGGATCATCTCGTCGACCACCGCGGGCAGGAACGAGGGCTCCATACGCGGCCGGCCGATGCCCTCGATGCGACTCGGGGTGCCCGTCTCGTGGCCGGCGTCGCCCGTCTGCCACGCCCCGTAGAAGGCGGAGTTCTCGGGATCCACGACGCACACCCGCGTGTCGTGACGGCGGTAGCGCACGTAGCGGCCGAACGTGGCGCTCGTGCCGCCCGTGCCCGCTCCCACGACGATCCAGCTCGGCACCGGGTAGCGCTCGTGCTCCATCTGCTGGAAGACGCTCTCGGCGATGTTGTTGTTGCTGCGCCAGTCGGTCGCGCGCTCCGCGTTCGTGAACTGGTCGAGGTAGTGGCCGCCGCACTCGCGCGCGAGGCGCTCCGCCTCGGCGTACATGTCGGCCGCGCGGTCGACGTAGTGGCAGCGCCCGCCGTAGAACTCGATGAGGTCGATCTTCTCCTGGCTCGTCGACCGGGGCACGACGGTGACGAATTCCAGTCCGAGCATACGAGCGAAGTACGCCTCGCTCACGGCGGTGGATCCGCTCGACGCCTCGACGAGCACCGAGTCGGGGCAGATGCGCCCGCCGACGAGCCCGTACATGATGAGCGAGCGCGCGAGGCGGTGCTTCAGCGAGCCGGTGGGGTGCACCGACTCGTCCTTCAGATACAGGTCGATGCCCCACTCGGGCGGCAGCGGGAAGGCGATGAGATGCGTGTCCGCGCTGCGGTTCGCGTCGGCTTCGAGCAGCCGCACCGCGTTGCTCACCCACGGGCGCAGATCCGTCATGCTCCGAGCGTATCCCCCGCGGCGGGGCGATTCAGGCGCCGCTGATCATGTCCCCGGCGAGCTTGATGCTCAGCGCCGCGACGACCGCGATGAACACGACGCGCACGAAGCGGGATCCCTTCGACACCGCCATCCGCGCGCCGACGTAGCCGCCCACGAGGTTCGCGGCGCCGACCGCGAGGCCGAGGCCCCACAGCACGTGGCCGGCGGGCACGAAGAAGAGGAGCGCGCCGAGGTTGGTGCAGAAGTTCGCGATCTTCCCGAGCGCCGACGCCGGCATGAACGCGTACCCGAGCACGCTCACCAGGAGGATCACGAAGAAGGATCCCGTGCCCGGCCCGAGGGCCCCGTCGTACGTGCCGACGACGAGCCCGATGAGGCCCGCCGCGACCGCGTGCCGCGCCCCGTGCCAGCGCTGGCGGGTGTGCACGCCCATCTTCGGCTTCAGCACCGTGAAGGCGCCGACGCCCAGCAGCACGACGAGGATGATCGGGGTGAACGCCCGCTCGGGGATGAAGGTGGCGAGCATCGCGCCGAAGATCGCGCCGACGAGCGCCAGCCCCGCCAGAGGGAGGGCGGTGCGGGGATCCGGGCGCACGCGCCGCGCGAAGGTGAGGGCCGCGACGGAGGTGCCCATGATGCTCGCGACCTTGTTGCTCGCGAGAGCCTGCAGGGGCGCGATGCCCGGCACGAGGAGGAGCGCGGGCAGCTGGATCAGCCCGCCGCCGCCCACGACGGCGTCGACCCAGCCGGCCGCGAATCCCGCGAGCAGCAGGAGCGCGAAGGGCAGCAGGTCGATCTCGGGCACGGGACGAGCCTAGCCAGTGCGCGTCCCGTGCCCCGATCGGATCAGACCTCGCCGCGACGACGGCGGATGGCGAGCAGCCCGGCGCCGGCCAGCAGACCCGCCAGGGCGACGGTCAGCACGCCGGTCGCGATCGACCCGCCCGTCGGCGTGAGGTCGCCGCCGTCCTCGTCGTCGGATTCGTTCGCCGAGCCCTCGCCGCTCTCGCCGGCATCGGAGCCCGATTCGCCGGATTCGTTCGCACCGGACTCGTCGACACCGGCCTCGGTCTCGTCCGCGCCAGCTTCGTCGACGCCAGCCTCGGTCTCGTCCGCGCCAGCCTCAGACTCATCGACACCCGACTCGTCGTCGCTGGCCTCAGTCTCGTCGACGTCCGGCTCCTCGGTCGGATGCGTCGTGCAGAGCGGGTCGTCGGCGTCGCAGGCCGCGGGCGGCTCGTCGCCCGCGGGGAACAGCACGTTGTCCAGCACGTGGTCGCCCTGGTCGGCGTAGGCGAGCACCTCGACCTCGTACACGACCGTCGAGGTCGCCCCCGCCTCGAGAGCGCCGGAGACGCGGAGCTGATCGCCGTCGAGCTCCGCGGTCAGACCGCCGTCCGCCGTCGGGCCGGAGACGATCCGCGCGTCGTCGAGCACGCGCGAGAGGTCATCGGTCCAGGCCACGTCGAACGGCGTCTGCCCCGTGTTCTCGAACGTCAGCGTGTACTGCACGGTGTCGCCCTCGGCGAGGGTCGTGCCCGACGCCGGGTCGGACGACTTCGTCGCCGACAGCGCGCCGATCGGCGTGACCGTGCAGTCGGGACGATCCGCGTCGCCCGGCTCGCACGTCGGCGCGGTCGGCGGCTCCTCGCCCGACGGCAGCAGGAAGTTCGCGGCGACGTCGTCCCCGCGCTCCCCGTCGGCCCGCACCGTCACCGTGTAGGTGACCGTCTCGGTCGATCCCGGCGCGACCGATCCCGTGATCCGGATCTCGTCGCCGTCGCGCGTCGCGTCGAGCACGTCGGACGACGGCTCGACCGTCACGTCGGCGTCGTCCGTCACCTGCGCGAGGCTGTCGACGTGGTCGACGGGGGCCGGAGCGGCGCCGGTGTTCTCGAAGAGCAGCGTGTACTCGAGCTGCGTGCCGGCCACGACGGGGGTCGCCGAAGCCTCGACGGTCTTCCACGCCTGCAGCTGCGGCACGGGGTGCTCCGTGCACGACACGCCCTCGTCGCCGCAGGACGGGTCGCCGGATCCGGTGGGAGCGAGCACGTTGCCGAGCAGGCTGTCGCCTCGCTCGCCGTCGGCGCCCACCACGACCGTGTACTCGACCGTGACGACCTGGCCGCCCGCGAGCTCGCCGGTCACCGCCAGCTCCTCGCCGTCCAGGATCGCGGCGAGCGCCTCGTCCGAGACGGTCGGCCCGCTCGACAGGGTCGCGTCGTCGAGCACGCCCGAGAGGTCGTCCGTCCAGTCGACCGCGCCGGGAGCCGTTCCGTCGTTGCGGAACGTCAGCGTGTACGTGATCTCGTCGCCCGCGGCGACCTCCTCGCCCGAGGCGGGGTCGGAGCTCTTCTCCGCCGAGACGGCGGCCATCGGGGTCGACGTGCAGTCGTCGCCCTCCGTGCACTCCGCCGGCGGCTCGTCGCCCGGCAGCACGAGGAAGTTGTCCGCACGGTGGTCGCCGCGCTCGGCGGCGGCCCGCACGGTCGCCTCGTAGGTGATCGTCGCCGTCTCGCCGGCTCCGATCGTCCCGGTGATCGAGAAGCGTCCGTCCTCGATATCGGAGACGCGCACCGAGGCGAGGTCCGACGTCGGAGGCGTCGTGATGTCGGCGTCGTCGATCACGCCGGCGAGCACGTCCTCGATCGCGACCTCGGCGGTGGCGCTGCCGGTGCCGCGCACCGTGATCTCGTAGGTCAGCACGGTGCCCTCGACGACGGGGTCGCTCGAGGCCGAGACGCTCTTCTCGGCGGAGAACGCGGCGATCGGCGTCGACGTGCACTCGGGGAAGCGCTCGTCGGAGGGCTCGCACACGCCGTCGGCGGGAGGCTCCTCGCCGGCGGGCAGCAGGAAGTTCGTCGCGACGTCGTCTCCGCGCTCGCCGTCGCCGCGCACGGTCACCGTGTAGGTGACCGAGACGGTCCCCCCGGCCGGCACGGATCCGGTGATCCGGATCTCGTCGCCGTCGCGCGTCGCGTCGAGCACGTCGGACGACGGCTCGACCGTCACGTCGGCGTCGTCGGTCACCTGCGCGAGGCTGTCGACGTGGTCGACGGCCGCGGCGGCCTGCCCGTCGTTCAAGAACCACAGGGTGTACTCGAGCTGGGTGCCCGCGACGACCGGGTCGCTCGATGCCGACACGCTCTTCCACGTGTGCAGATCGGCGGCGGGGATCTGCGCGTAGTCGCAGGGGTACGCCCCGGGCGCCGTGTCCTCGGGGTCGGCGCACACCGCGTTGCGCAGCACGTTGTCGCCCTCGCCCGTATACGTGACCTCGTAGTCGATCGTCGCGGTCTCGCCCGCGGCGAGCGGCCCCTCCCACGTCAGGGTCTCGCCGTCGAGCACGGGCTGCGCCCCGACGTCGCTCGTCGCGCTGACGAACGTCGCGTCGTCGAGCACGTCGCTCAGGTCGTCGGTGACGCGCGCCGACGCCTCCTCCGTGTAGTCGCCGGGGCCCGGGTTGGTGACGGTGATCCGGAAGTGAGCGGTCTCGCCGACCGCGGGCAGCTCGGTCTCCCGCGCCGTCTTCGAGACGACGAGGCGCGGCAGCTCGTGCTGCGTGACGGCGCACGGCTCGCCGGTGGCGGGATCCGTCGCGCCCCCGTCGCACGCGGGCGGAGCGGGATCCTCCGGGTCAGCGGGGTTCCAGGCCACGTTGCGCGCGACGCCGTCGCCCCCGCCCTTCGCGGTCGTCGTGTACGTCAGCTCCACGGTCTCGCCCGCGGCGAGCGCGCCGCTCCACGACGCGAGCGGCGCGGCGTACGAGACGTCGCCCGGCCGGTCGGCCGAGGCGTCGCCGTTGTAGTCGGCGTCGTCGAGCACGCCGGAGAGGTCGTCGAACACGACCGCCGGGAAGTCGGCCGTGTAGTGGGCCGGGCCCGGGTTCGAGGCCCGCACCGTGTAGGTGACGATGTCGCCGGGACGGGTGTTCTCGGTGGCATCCGAGATCTTCTCGATCTCCAGCTCGGGGAGGGCGATGTCAAGCGGGTGGTCCTCGACCTCGCCGCTCGTCGTCAGGCCGACGGGCGACGCCATGCCGGCCTCCGTCTGCGCGATGCGCAGGCGCAGGAAGCTGAGGTCGTCGCCGCGCTGGGCCTGCGCGTCGGCGGGCACGGCCCACTCGAGGCTCACGGACCCGCCGCCCGCGCCGCCGGGGCACGACACCGCGTCCGAGCGCTCGCCCTCGTCGAAGGCGCCGTTGCCGTTCCAGTCGATCCAGCCCGCGACGTACCCGGGGCCGGTGCAGCTCACGTCGTCGAGCGTGTAGGAGCCGCCCGGCGTCACGGCGATCTCGCCGACCGGGGAGATCGCGTCCTCGTCCGCCTCGTTCGTCAGGTCGTCCGCGTCGGCGCGGGCGCTGGCCTGGTGGCCGCTGTCGGCGTCGGTGAGCGCGCCGAGGCGCGTGCGCGGCTGACCCGGGGTGGCCAGTTCGAAGGAGCCGAACACGTTGGTCGCGGCGCCGTTCGGCACCTCACCGCCGTTCCAGGCGCGCTGGAACAGGGCGCCCGCCTCGCCGTAACTGGCCGGGGCGTCGCCGAAGTCGGCCTCGAGCACCACGCCGAGCGCCACGGCGCTCGTGCCGCCGCCGCGCAGCTGCACCTGGGCGCCGGTCGCGCCGTCCATGTAGCCGATCGCGATCGGCCCGTTGCCGCCCGAGTTGCTGCACTGCTGGCCGTTGGGGCGCAGGCGCATCGCGTTCCCGCCCACGGTGCGGTCGGCGATGACCTGGGTGGCGCAGGAGGTGTACCGCTCGATCACGCGCCAGGTGGCGTCCTGTTCGTCGGGGGTCGCTTGCACGTACTCGTTCTGGCTCGCGTTGCTCGACTCGGCGTCGGCGAACACGAGGCCGGCGAGCGGCACGGGAGCGCCGTTGAGGGTCGTCTCGCACGAGAAGTGGAAGTTGACGGTCGCGCCGTTCACGCCGTTCGCGAGCCCGTAGACCATCTGGTTGCTCGTGCCCGTGCCGCTGATGTTGTAGAGGTCGTCGAGGGCATCGCCCGAGTACGATCCCGACCGGTACGCCTGCACGACCTCGTTGCCGGCGACGCCGGTGATGGTGCAGGTGGTGGTGAGCTCCTGGCCCGCGACCTCGCGGGTCGTGGTCGCGGTCGCGCCGTTCTCGATCCGGGCGCCGTTCGCTCCCCACTCGAGCCAGTCGATCGCGCCCGTGTAGAGGCCGCTGCCGCCCTCGGCGTAGGTCGCTCCCGCGGGTTCGGTCGTGGTCACCATGCCGGCGGCGGTGACGAGGCCCGCGACGAGCGCGCCGGAGGCGGCGATCGCTCCGAAGCGACTCGGCTTCCGGCGCAGGCCGCGCGAAGCCGATTCAGGCGTGCTGGTGCTCACGTTCTTCTCCCCCGGGTCGGATGGACGCTATGCCCTGAGCGTAGCCAGGCGGAGTCTCGCGGAGGAAGGGAGAATCCTGTATCCGGCGGTCCCGCCGCCGGGTCGTTGCGATCTTGTGACCGAGGGTGCAGGAAACGCCTCCTCCCCCGCCCCGATCACTAGGGTCGTGTGGGGGTTCCGCGACGAGGGAGGTGCACGATGGACGAGGAGTTCGACGAACTCACCGAGCGGATGCGGGAGGCGCTGCGAGAACAGGATCTCGCCGCCGCGTCGCGGACGATCCGCGCGCACGATCCGCACGACATCGCGCGCCTCCTCGCCCGCGAGGACACGGAGGATCGCGCCGTCGTCTACCGGCTGCTGCCTCGCGACCTCGCCCTCGACGTGTTCGAGCTGCTCGAGCCCGAGATGCGCTCGGAGCTCATCCAGGGGCTGCGGCGCGAGGACGTCGCCCGCGTGTTCGAGGAGCTCGACCCCGACGACCGCGCGCAGCTCATCGACGAGCTCCCCGCCGGGGTCGCCGCCAGCCTCATGGCGGGGCTCTCTCCCGCCGAGCGCGCCCTCACCGCTCCCATGCTCGGGTTCGACGCCGACAGCATCGGGCGCTACATGAGCACCGAGTACGTGCGCCTGCGCGACGACATGACGCTCGGCGACGCCCTGTCGCACGTGAGGCACCGGGGTCGCGGCGCCGAGACCGTCTACCAGCTGCCGGTGACGGATCCGAACCGCGGCCTCCAGGGCATCATCAGCATGCGGTCGCTCGTCATGGGGCGCCCGCACGAGCTCGTCTCGGAGCACATGAGCGACGCCGTCGCCCTGCACGCGACGGATCGCGCCGAGGACGCGGCCCGCGAGGTCGTCGCCGCGCGCCTGCTCGCCGCTCCCGTGCTCGACAGCGAGGAGCGGCTGCTGGGGCTCGTCACGATCGACGACGCGCATCAGCTCATCGAACGCGAGGAGGACCGGCGCGCCGCCCGCCAGGGAGGCGCGGAGCCGCTCGGCCGGCCCTACCTCACGACGCCCGTCCTGCGGCTCGTGCGCTCGCGCGTCGTGTGGCTGCTCGTCCTCGCGGTCTCGGCGCTGCTCACGGTGCAGGTGCTCGGCGCGTTCGAGGACACCCTCAGCCAGGTCGTGACCCTCGCGCTGTTCGTGCCGCTCCTCACGGGAACGGCCGGCAACACGGGATCCCAGGCGGCGACGACCGTGACCCGCGCGCTGGCGGTGGGCGAGGTGCGGCCGAAGGACGTGTTCCTCGTGATGTGGCGGGAGGTGCGCGTCGGCCTCACGCTGGGCGCCCTGCTCGGCGGGCTCGGCTTCGTGCTCGCGAGCCTCGTGTTCGGGATGCACTTCGGCGAGGTCATCGGCATCACCCTGCTGTGCATCTGCACGCTCGCGGCGACGGTCGGAGGCATGATGCCGCTGCTCGCGCGGGCGGTGGGCGCGGATCCGGCCGTCTTCTCCACGCCGTTCATCGCGACGTTCTGCGACGCGACGAGCCTCGTCATCTACTTCGCGATGGCCACCTGGCTCATGGGGCTGTAGGCAGATCCCACAGCGTCGCGACGGCGGCGGAGGCACGGGCGCGCATGGCCGCGAGCCTACCGCCCGCTCCTGCCGCCCGCGCCCCGTGCCTCATGCCAGGTCGAACTCCCGGTCGAGCGCGTCGACCTCGCTCTCCACCTCGGCCCGCAGCCGCGCCTTCTCCGCGGCGGGCAGCCAGCAGGCGTCCGCCGCGCGGAGGGCCATCGCCCGCAGCTGCGCGTGAGTCGCGCCGATCTGCTCGGAGAGGATCTCGTACTCGTTCGCGAGGCTCGTCGGGAACATCCCGGGATCGTCGGAGCACGGGATCACGCCGAGCCCCTCGTCGAGCATCGCGCGGATCGAGGCGCGGCGCCAGGGCCGCCACGACCGGCGCGAGGTGGTGGACGCGACCGTGAAGGTCACGCCCTCGTCGCGCACGCGCTCGATCACCGCGGCGTCCTCGAGCACGTAGTACCCGTGGTCGATGCGGTCGCATCCGAGCAGATCCAGGCAGGTGACCGTGTTCTGCGCGGTCGGCGCGTGCTCGGACGCGTGCGCGGTGCGGCCGAGTCCGGCCTCCCCCGCCAGCCGGTACGCGTCGGCGAACCGCTCGGGCGGGCCCGCCGTCTCGAGGTTGTCGAGGCCGATGCCCGCCACGTACTCGTGCGGGTGGTCGACGACCTCGCGCACCCCGGCGAGCGCCTCCTCGCCGCTCTTGGAGCGGTCGATGCCCTTGATCATCCGGCCCGTCATCCCGAAGTCGCGCTCCGCGAGGCGGATCCCCTCGGCATACGCCTCGACGACGCCCGCGTAGCCGAGCCCGCGCAGGTGCTCCGGGATGTCGTCGAAGAACAGCTCGAGATGCCGCGTGCGGCTCGTCCGGTGGGCCTCCTCGAACGCCTCGTAGACGATGCGGGTGAGGTCGTCGGCGTCGCGCAGCACCTCGGTGACCCACCTCGACGCCTGGAACAGCGAGTACGACACCTCGGGCTCGTCGGCCGAGCGCCCCTGCGGGACGGGGATCGCCGTGTCTCGGTAGAGGGCGGGGTCCGGGGGCAGCGAGTTGATGTCCGCGAAGATGCGCTCGGGGTCGTCGGGCAGCGCGAGCCCCTCGCGGCGCGCCAGCTCGGCGAAGGTCGAGGCGCGCACGGTGCCGATGAGGTGGCAGTGCAGGTCGACCTTCGGCAGGCGCCGGATCCAGTCGGCGGGGACGGAGGCGGCGACGGTCAAGGCGCCGTCACCTCCCGGGCGAACCGGTCGACCCACTCGTCGCGGGTGGGCACGAGCTCCGCCGGGTCGAGGGTCGCGTAGCCGGCGGCGACCGGGTCGGCGGCGATGTCGCCCACGACGGCGGTGAGCTCCTCGGGGATCTCCGCCTCGGGGTTCACGGGGAGGTCGCCCACGAGGTCGGCCGACGCGGTCTGCGCGTCGACGCCCAGCAGGTAGTCGATGAAGGCGTGCGCCCCCTCGGTGTTCGCGGCTCCCTCGGGGATCATCGCGCGGTTCGTCGCCATGAACGCGCCGCTGTCCGGCGCGGTCCAGGCGATCGGCTCGCCGGACGCGATGAGGTCGGTCGCGAAGGCGTTGAGCGACGCGGCGGCCACGATCTCGCCCTGGGCGAGGAGGTTCGTCACCTCGGTCGACGAGCTGTAGAAGTGCAGGATCCCCGGAGCCCAGTCGGCCATCGTCGCGAACGCCGTGTCGACGTCGTAGGGACCGGATCCGTACGTCTCGGCCACGCCGCTGACCGTCAGCTGCCCGGCGGTCACGGAGATGTCGGGCAGCGCGAGCCGGCCCGCGTAGGCGTCGTCGCCGTAGAGGTCCCAGCTGGCGGCCGCCTCGGCGTCGATCTCGTCGGTGCGGTAGAGGGTGCCGTTGACCTGGTAGCTGTAGGCGGGGCCCGCGTACGCCTCCTCGGTCGCGAAGTCGGCGATGCTCTCGAGGTTCGGCACCTTCTCCGGGTCGACCTGCTGGAACAGGCCCTTCTCCTGGCCGAGCGCGGCGTAGTAGTCGCTGATGAGCACGACGTCGACGTCGGGGTTCACGCCGCCCGCCAGCTCGAGCTGCGAGAGGCGGTCGGCGTTGGATCCCGTGTCCACCTCGACCTCGATGCCCGTCTCCTCCGTGAACGGGTCGAAGACGGCCTCCTGCATCTGCTCCACCCCGAACGGGAAGGTGCTGACGACGAGGGTGTCGGAGTCGGCGTCGGAGGAGCCGGACGACGAGCAGCCCGCCAGGACGACGGCGCCCGCGGCGAGCGCGGAGAGGCCGACGAGGCGGAGGGGCGTGTGACGCGACATGCGCGGTCCTTTCGCGGTGGGTCAGTTCTCGATGGAGATGAGGTGCGACGCGGCGGCGGAGACGACCACGTCGTCTCCCGGGGTCACGCTCGGCGCCCCGTCGGCGCGGACGTCGGAGAGCAGCGTGACCTCGCCCTCCGCGTCGCGGGCGACGACGGTGATGAGCAGGTCGACGCCCCGGTAGGCGACGTCGGCGACGACGCCGGGGAGCGACAGGCCGTCGGCGCCCGCGGAGGACGAGACGAGCAGGTGCTCCGGGCGCACGGTCACGAGGCCGTCGCGCGTGCGGAGGAAGTTCTCGTATCCGAGGAAGTCGGCGACGAACCGGTTGGCGGGGGCGCCGAACACCTCGGAGGGGGCGCCCTGCTGCATGATCCGTCCCGCGCGCATGAGGACCATCTCGTCGCTCATCTCGAGCGCCTCGTCCTGGTCGTGCGTGACGAGCACGACCGTGAGGCCCGTCTCCGCCTGGATGCGCCGGATCTCGGCGCGCATCTGCACGCGCAGGCGGGCGTCGAGGTTCGACAGGGGCTCGTCGAGCAGGAGGAGGCGGGGGCGGATCGCGATGGCGCGGGCGAGCGCCACGCGCTGCTGCTGTCCGCCGGAGAGGGCGCGCGGCTTGCGGTCGGCGAGATGCTCGAGCCCGACGAGGGCGAGGCACTCCTCCACGCGGGCGGTCCGCTCCGCGCGGCTCGCGCCGCGCAGCTTGAGCCCGTACGCCACGTTCTCGGCGACGGTCATGTGGGGGAACAGCGCGTACGACTGGAACACCATGCCGAGCCCCCGCTTCTCGGGCGGCGTGCGCGTCATGTCGGTGCCGTCGATGAGGATCCGGCCCTTCGTGGGGCGCGTGTACCCGGCGAGCATCCTCAGCGAGGTCGTCTTGCCGCACCCCGACGGGCCGAGCAGGGTGGTCAGCTTGCCCGCGGGGATCGTCATGTCGACGTCGTCGACCGCCGTGAAGTCTCCGAACACCTGCGTGACGGACTCGAACTGCGCTGCGGCGCTCATCGGTTGATTCCTCCGAAGATCTTGGCGAAGCCGACCGTGCGCTCGGCGATGACGGCGATCACGACGGTCCCCGCGAGGATGAGCGTCGAGATCGCGGCGACCATGGGGTCGTAGCTCTGCTGCACGTAGTCGAGCATCGTGATCGGCAGGGTCTGGGTCTGGCGGCTCTGCAGCAGCAGCGAGAGCGGCACGTTGTTGAACGACGTGATGAAGCTGAGCAGCGCGGCCGAGAAGATGCCGGGGCGCAGCAGGGGCAGCGTGACGGTCCAGAAGGTGCGCATCGGCGAGGCGCCGAGGCCGCGCGCGGCCTCCTCGAGCGATCCGTCGGATCCCGCGAGCGCCGCCCCCGTCACCCGCACCGCGTATGGCAGGAGCAGCGCGGTGTGGCCGAGCAGCAGCACGGGCCAGTTGTCGATGCGGAAGGTGACGATCAGCTGCTGGAACAGCGCGAGGCCGACGACGAGCTCGGGCACGATCAGCGGGGAGAGGAAGAGCGCCTCGACGACGCCCTTGCCCGGCAGCGCTCCGCGATGGATCGCGAGCGTCACGGGCACGCCGACCGCCAGGGCGAGCACGGTGGCGAGGATCGCGATCTCCGCGCTGGTCACGAGGGAGCTCATGAACGGCTGATACGACAGCGCCTCGCCGAACCAGCGCAGCGAGAGCCCCTCGGGAGGGAAGCGCAGGGTGCTGCCGCCGGTGAACGCCGTGGCGACGACGAACAGGATCGGCACGATCATGATGATGTAGCCGGCGACCGCGAGGGTCGCGGCGACGGGACGGCGCTCGCTCATGCCGTGGCCCCCTTCCGGCCCGCCAGCGAGGAGATGCCGGAGACGACGAACACGAGCACCGTCATGATGATGGCGGTGGCCGAGGCGCTGGCCCAGTCGATGGTGACGCTCGAGTACGTGAACAGCTGCGTGGACAGCATGCGGTTGCCGGATCCGCCCAGCAGGTACGGCGTGGTGTACGCCGTGACGGATCCGGCGAAGACGAGGGTCGCGGCGACGATGATGCCCGGGAGCGACAGCGGCAGCACGACGTCGCGGAAGGTGCGCCCGCGGCTGGCGCCGAGGCCGCGCGCGGCGTCGTCGAGGCCGGCGTCGACCTGCGAGACGGCCGAGTAGCAGGTGATGATGGCGAGCGGCAGGAACAGCTGCGTGAGGCCGAGCACGATCGCGAGCGGCGTGTAGAGCAGCTGCGGCGCCTCGTCGACGATGCCCAGCCCGGTCAGCAGCTGGCCGATCGCGCCGTTGGATCCGAGCACGACGAGCCATCCGAACGTGCGGACGACGTTGCTGAGCAGCAGCGGGAAGATCGCGAGCGCGAGGAGCACCCCCGACCAGCGGGAGGAGGTGCGCGCGAGCAGGTAGGCGACCGGGAAGCCGAGCAGCACGCACACGAAGGTGACGATGAGGCTCAGCAGCAGCGTGCGTCCGATGATCGCGAGGTCGTACGGGTCGACGAGCATCTCGCCCAGACGCACGAAGATGGCGCTCGTCTCGGTTCCCGGGGGCGCGAAGAGCATCGCGAGCGCCGGCACGAGGAAGCCGAGCAGCAGGAACGCGAGCCCTGGCAGCAGCAGGAGCGCGGTCGTGGACCTGCTTCTCATCTCTCCCCTTTCGACGGGTGTGCAACCGTTTGCACGACAGAATAGAACGGATCGGGCCGGAGCGCCACATCACCCTCGAGATCGACCGCGCCTCTTTCACGCAACCGTTTGCTCGCTCCCCGTAGGATCAGGGGAGGAAAGGGAGAGGGATGCCCACGATCGCTGATGTCGCCGCGCTCGCGGGCGTGTCGAAGTCGACGGTCTCGCGCGCGCTCTCGCGCCCCGAGATGCTGTCTCCCGAGACGGTCAGGCGCGTGCACGTCGCGGCGGAGAAGCTCGGCTACGTCGCCAACCGCGCCGCGCGGATCCTCGCGGGAGGGAGCACGGGCGTCGTCGCGCTGGTCGTGCCCACCCTCGACAACAGCTTCTTCACGCCCATCATCGCGGGGGCGCAGGCGCGCGCGGACGGCGAGGGACGGCAGGTCACGGTCGCCGTGCACTCGTTCGCGCAGGGAGCCGGGCTGGCGACGTTCGAGAGGTTGGCCCGTCAGGTCGACGGGTTCATCATCGTGGCTCCCGGCGGCAGCGACGACATCGTGCGGGCCGCGGCGACGAAGCCCGCGGTCCTCGTCGACCGCGAGATCGAGGGGATGTCGTCGGCGGTGGCCGACACCGCGTCGGCCTTCGCCCTCGTCGTCGAGCACTTCGTCCGCACCGGGCGGCGGCGCCTCGTCTACGTCGGCGGGCCCGGCAACTCGTGGCAGGACGCCCAGCGCACCGCCGCGGTGAGGGAGGCCGCCGCGCGCGTCGGCGCGACGGTCGAGATCGTGGGCCCCGTCCCGCCGACCTTCGCGGCCGGGGCCGCGGCGGCGCAGCAGGTGCGCGCGCTCGCGCCCGACGCCGTGATCCCGTATGCGACCGCGCTCGGCCTCGGCATCCAGCACGTCTACCTCGTCGCCGGCGAGACCCCGCCCCCGGTGAGCTCGGAGCGCGCCATCGTCGAGGTGCTCGGCGCCCCCGACGTGCCGGCCATCGACGTCGACGGCGAGGTGCTCGGAGACGTGGCCGCGCGCCTCATCACCGAGCGGATCGCCGACCCCGGCGGCGAGCCCCAGCGCGTGCGGCTCGCCGTCCCCGTCACGTGGGGCGACGCCGCCCGGTGACCTCGGCCGCGGCGGCCCCCTCCTCCGCGACGTGCGTGTGCATGCGCACGCCCTCGTCGTTGAAGATGCTGATGACCTCCGCGGGGCGCCCGCCCGCGGCGCAGATCGCGTGCGGCGTGCGGGTGTCGAACTCCGCAGCCTCTCCCCGCGCGAGGACGAGGTCCTGGTCTCCGAGCAGCAGCCGCACGCGTCCGGTGAGCACGTAGATCCACTCGTATCCGTCGTGCGTGCGCGGCTCGGGGGCGGATCCCCCGGAGACGGGCGGATAGGCGATGCGGTAGGTGTGGATCGGCGCGTGCTCGGGAGCGAGGGGCGCGATGACCATGCCGTCGCGGCGGATCACCGGCCGCCGCACGCGGGGATCGGCCGTCGACGGCCGCACGAGGTCGTCGAGACGCACGCCGAGCAGGCGGGTGAGGGGCAGGAGGAGCTCGAGGCTCGCCTGGCGCTTCCCCGACTCGAGCCGCGAGAGCGTGCTGGTCGACATCTCGGCGCGCACGGCCAGATCGTCGAGCGTCCATCCGCGGGCGAGCCGCGCCGCGCGCAGCCGCGGACCGACCTGAGCGAGCGCATCCTCCACGTGATCCCCCTTGCCGTTTCCGCAAGCCTCTTGGCGATTCTTCCACGCCGCGTCGGACACTGGGCGCATGGAACCGCAGAACGACATCCCCTGGGACGCGATCGTCGTCGGGGGCGGCCCCGCCGGCCTCTCCGCCGCCCTCATGCTCGGCCGCGCCCGCAGGCGCGTGCTCGTCGTCGACGGGGGCAGCCCGCGCAATCGGTTCGCCGACCGCATGCACGGCGTCCTCGGACACGAGGGGCTCCCGCCGGCCGACCTGGCCCGCAGGGGTCGCGACGAGTGCGCGGGCTACGGCGTGCGCTTCGCCGAGGGGTCGGTCGCCGGCGTCGCGGATCTCGAGGGCGGCGTGAGCGTCTCCCTCGAGGACGGCGCCACGCAGCGCGCTCGCGCTCTGATCGTCGCGACCGGCCTCTCCGATCACCTGCCGCCCGTCCCCGGTCTCGCCGAGCGCTGGGGGCGCACCGTGCTGCACTGCCCGTACTGCCACGGGCACGAGGTCGCCGACCGCCGGCTCGGCGTGCTCGCCGCCTCGCCGATGGCGATGCATCAGGCTCAGCTGGTGCGCCAGTGGAGCGACGACGTCGTGCTGTTCTCCGCGGGGATGGGACCCGTCGCGGTCGAGGACGAGCAGCGTCTCCGCGCACGCGGGATCGAGATCGTCGGCTCACCCGTCGTCGAGGTCGCCGGCGACGGGGACCGGATCGACGCGGTCGTGACCGACGACGGACGGCGCACCTCCGTGGACGCGATCTTCACCGCCGCGACGCCCCGTCCGCACGACGGCTTCCTGGACGCGCTGGACCTGCCCCGCACGGAGGTGCCGTTCGCGGCGGTCTCCGTCCTCGAGACGGATCCCACGGGCCGCACGGCGCACCCGCGCATCTGGGCGGCGGGGAACGTCGTCAGCCCGATGGCGAACGTCCCCGCGGCGATGGGAGCCGGATCCTTCACGGGAGCAGCCGTCAACGGGGCGCTCGTGGAGGAGGAGTTCGACCGCGCCGCGGCCTGAGAAGACGGCGAGGGGCCGGACGGGGATGCCCGTCCGGCCCGTCGCCGTCGGCGTTCAGTCGTCGGTGCCGACGACCTCGCCCGACTCGGCGTCGACGACGACGTCGCGGTCGCCCGCCGACGTCAGCACCTCCACCTCGAAGAAGGTGCCCTCCCAGTCGCGGTCCAGCGACCACGACGTGACGGTCCCCTCCACCTCGCCGGTGGCGGCCGCAAGAGCGTCCGCCGGCTCGACCAGGCCCGCCGCGTCGATGATCTCCTCCGCGATCTCGGCGGCGTCATCGTCGTCGAGCTTCTCGCTCTCCTCGTGCAGGACCTCGCCGCTCGTCGCGCTGATGGTCGCCTCGTACTCCTCGCTGTCGGATGCGAGCTCGACGGAGTAGGCGTACTCGGAGCGCTCCCGCTCGAGGCCGATCGAGATGAGATCGCCGTCGAACGACTCCTGCGCCGTGGTCACCGCGTCCTGCCAGGTGACCGACGCCTCGAACGACGACAGGTCGTCCGCCTGGTCGCCGGCGGCGGGGCTCTCCTCCGACGCGGCGCCCTCGTCCTCCGGCTCCGTCTGCCCGCCGGTTCCCTGCTCCGCCTCGCGCGGCGCCTCCTCCTCGGCTGGGTCGTCGCTCGTCGAGCAGCCGGCGAGAAGCAGCGCGGATCCGACCGCTGCGAGGCTGAGGAGCCCGAGGCCCCGTGCGCGTCGCGCCGCGTCCATGGTGTCCATCGCGTTCATGACGCCCCCCTTCATCGATGGGATCCCGGCATCGGCAGCCGGGCCCGTCAGCATAGGAAGGGCTCCTATGAGCCGGCCCCGAATCGCGGAAGGCGCTCCTGCAGACGCGAAAAGGCCCCGTGGTCGGGGCGTCTCTGCGCGTCAGCGCGGAGTCGGCCCGACCACG
>NZ_JAMXWT010000008.1:0-130360 GCF_050958665.1 Microbacterium sp. gxy059
ATCTCCGGCCCCTCCCGTCTGCGCTCAGCAGCAGCGGCTCCCGGGGTTGGCGTCCTGGTCCCGATACACGCGGCGCCAGAAGTCCCGTTCGCTGAGCGGCGCGCGATCGGGGTGCGCGACGCGCTCGTGCGCGACGTAGTCGGCGTACCGGGACTGGCCCGTGAGACCGTTCACGTACCAGCGCACGGCGCGCCAGCCCCGCCCGAGCGCGCGGAGGAGCGCACCCGGGCGGATGGTCGCGAGGTCAGTGGCCACGCTCGGGCCTCTGGTCCTCCGGCAGCGCCGCCCATTCCTTCTCGAGCGCGCGCTCCTCAGACGTCGCGATGAAGCCCGCGGGAGCGTACCGCTGCGACGGGACCGCGGGGTCCTCGCGATCGACGACCTCCGTCGCGCGGAACGCCTTGATCGTCTGGATGATCGCGGCCGCGATCACGATGGCGGCGAGCGTGACGAACACGATCGACAGCGTTCCCTGCACCGCCGTGTTGCGCACGGTGGCCTCCGCGGCCGCGAGCTTCGCCGCGTCGTCCGCGCCCGGCGCGAAGTCGACATACGAGCCGTCGGCGATCCCGTCCCGATACAGGAAGTGGTTCGCCCAGTAGCCGACAGCGGGCGTCGACGAGAAGATCTTCTGGAAGGATCCGACGAACGTCACGACCGTGACGAAGGCGAGGGGCAGGGCCACGACCCACAGGCCCTTGAAGGTGCGCCGGCGCGCGATGATCGTCATGACGACCGCGAGCGCGATCGCGGCGAGCAGCTGGTTCGAGATGCCGAACAGCGGGAACAGCGTGTTGATCCCGCCCAGCGGATCGGTCACCCCCATGAGGAGCACCGCACCCCAGCCCGCGACCATGATCGCCGTGCAGATCCAGGCGCCGAGACGCCACGAGGTGTCCTTGAACTTCGGGATCACGTTGCCGATCGAGTCCTGCAGCATGAAGCGCGCCACGCGCGTGCCGGCGTCGACCGCGGTGAGGATGAACAGCGCCTCGAACATGATCGCGAAGTGATACCAGAAGCCCATCCAGGCCGACCCGCCGAGCCACTGGTGGAGGATGTGGGCGAGGCCGAAGGCGAGCGTCGGCGCGCCGCCCGTGCGCGAGATGATCGACTCCTCTCCGACGTTGTCTGCCGCCGACTGGAGCATCTCGGGCGTCACGTTCACGCCCGTCAGCCCGAGGCTGTTCACGAACGCGACGGCGCCCTGCACCGTTCCGCCCGTCGCCGCGGACGAGGAGTTCATCGCGTAGTAGATGCCCTGGTCGATCGAGATCGCGGCGACGAGCGCCATGATCGCGACGAACGACTCCATCAGCATGCCGCCGTAGCCGATGAAGCGCGTCTGCTTCTCCTTCTCGATCATCTTCGGCGTCGTCCCCGACGAGATGAGCGCGTGGAAGCCGGACAGCGCTCCGCAGGCGATCGTCACGAACAGGAACGGGAACAGGCTCCCCGCCCACACGGGTCCGGCCTCTCCCGCCGCGAAGATGCTGAAGGCCGGCATCTCGACCACGGGGCGGACGAAGAGGATCGCGACCGCAAGCAGCACGATCACGCCGATCTTCATGAAGGTCGAGAGGTAGTCGCGCGGCGCCAGCAGGATCCACACGGGGAGGACCGCGGCGATGAAGCCGTAGATGATGATGTACCAGGCGATGGTGGTGCGGTCGAGGGCGAAGATCGCCTGGCCCCACTCGGTGGCGGCCACGTACTGCCCGCCGACGATCGCGGCCATGAGCAGCACGAAGCCGATGATCGAGATCTCGGTGATGCGGCCCGGGCGGATCCAGCGCAGGTACGCGCCCATGAAGATCGCGATCGGGATGGTCATCGCGACCGAGAACACGCCCCAGGGGCTCTCGCCGAGGGCGTTGACGACGACGAGCGCGAGGATCGCCGTGATGATGATCATGATGAGCAGCGTGGCGAGGATGGCCGCGGCTCCTCCGAAGCGGCCGAGCTCGTCCTTCGCCATCTGGCCGAGCGAGCGTCCGCCTCGGCGCATCGAGAAGAACATCACGAGGTAGTCCTGCACCGCGCCAGCGAGCACGACGCCGACGACGATCCAGATCGTTCCGGGGAGGTAGCCCATCTGAGCGGCGAGGACGGGACCGGTGAGCGGACCGGCGCCGGCGATGGCGGCGAAGTGGTGGCCGAACAGCACGCGGCGGTCGGTCGGCACGTAGTCCTTGCCGTCGGCCCGGTACTCGGCAGGCGTCGCGCGCCGGTCGTCCGGACGGACGATCAGCCGCTCGATGTACTTGGAGTAGAAGCGGTAGAAGATGACGTAGGTGCAGACGGCGGCGAACACGAACCAGACCGCGTTGACGCTCTCGCCGCGGACGATCGCGAGCATCGTCCACGAGACGCCGCCGAGCAGCGCGATCGCGATCCAGATGATGACCTTGAGCGGGGTCCACTTCGGCTTCGCGTCGACGGCGACGGGCGGCAGATCCCGTCGCGACGATGCGGATGAGGTCTTCGATGACATGGAGTGCGGGGCATCCTTCTTCGGCGTCGCGCGGCGCGGCGATCACCGCACCGCACGGGCGATCCTCGACGACCGCCGACGGACAAGCCTGGACCCGCGAGGCGTCTTCCTGCGAACCCATGAGGAGCATCCGATGAATCCGCTGGGATGCCCAGGCGTCAGACCAGCTCGTCGCCCTCGATGAGGCTCGTCACCAGCGCGGCGATCGCCGACCGCTCGGACCGGGTGAGCGTGACGTGTCCGAAGAGCGGCTGCCCCTTGAGGGTCTCGATGACGCTGGCGATGCCGTCGTGACGTCCGACCCGGAGGTTGTCGCGCTGCTGCACGTCGTGCGTGAGCACGACCCGCGAGTTCTGGCCGATCCGGCTGAGCACGGTCAGCAGCACGCCGCGCTCCAGCGACTGCGCCTCGTCGACGATGACGAAGGCGTCGTGCAGCGAGCGCCCGCGGATGTGGGTGAGCGGCAGCACCTCGAGCAGGCCCCTCTGCATGACCTCGTCGACGACGTTGTCGGAGACGACGGAGCCGAGGGTGTCGAAGACCGCCTGGCCCCACGGCCCCATCTTCTCCCCCTGGTCGCCCGGCAGGTAGCCGAGCTCCTGGCCGCCGACGGCGAAGAGCGGCCGGAACACGATGATCCGCCGCTGCTCGCGGCGCTCGAGCACGGCGTCGAGCCCCGCGCAGAGCGCGAGCGCCGACTTGCCCGTGCCCGCGCGTCCGCCGAGCGACACGATGCCGACCTCGGGGTCGAGCAGCAGGTCGATCGCGAGGCGCTGCTCGGCCGAGCGCCCGCGCAGGCCGAACACCTCGCGGTCGCCGCGCACGAGGCGCATCTCGCCGTCCGCCCCGGTCGCACGCGCGAGCGCCGAGCCGCGCTCGGACTGGATCACCAGGCCGGTGTTGGCGGGAAGGCCCCGCACGTCGTCGTGGAGCGCGACCTCGGACTCGTAGAGGTCGGCCATCTCGTCTCCCGAGAGGGCGATCTGCGCGATGCCCGTCCATCCCGAGTCGGCCGCCTGCTCGGCGAGGTACTCCTCGGCGGGGATGCCGAGGGCCGCCGCCTTCACCCGCATGGGGACGTCCTTCGACACGACCACGACGTCCTCGCCGTCCTCCGCGAGCCGCGCGGCGACCGCGAGGATCCGCGCATCGCCGTCGGCCGTGCGCAGGCCGTCGGGGAGCACGCGCAGGTCGGCGGCCCCGAGCTCGACCCGCAGCGTCCCTCCCCCGCGGGTGGGGACCGCGACGTCGAGCCGACCGTGCTCGATGCGGAGCTCGTCGAGGAAGCGCAGCGCCTGGCGCGCGAAGTAGCCGATCTCGGGGTCGTGCCTCTTGCCCTCGAGCTCCGCGAGCACGACGGCCGGCAGCACGACGTCGTGCTCGGCGAAGCGGAACATCGCCCGCGGATCGCTCAGCAGCACCGAGGTGTCGAGCACGTACGCGCGCTGAGCCGCAGGCGGGGCGTCGACGTCGGGATGATGCTCGATGGTCTGTGTCGTGGTGGTCACGGAACCGCTCCCTCCGCGGGCGATCTGCCCATTGGCACGACCGTAAATCACACCGGTGTCATTCGGAAGGGCCTCGGCTCGGCGCGCGGGAGGATTTCACACGCCGTTCACACGGCGCGCCGGTCAGCGTCCGAAGCGTCGGTCGCGGGATCCGTAGTCGCGCACGGCGCGCAGGAAGTCGACCTCGCGCAGGTCCGGCCCCAGCGCCTCGACGAAGTAGAACTCGCTGTGCGCGCTCTGCCAGACGAGGAAGTCGCTCAGCCGCTGCTCGCCCGAGGTGCGGATCACGAGGTCCGGGTCGCGCTGACCGCTCGTGTAGAGGTGCGCGCCGATCTGGTCGGGGGTGAGGTTCTCCGCGAGGTCCTCGATCGTGCCGCCGTGCCCGCGGTGCTCGGCGATGATCGACCGCACCGCGTCGACGATCTCGTAGCGCCCCCCGTAGCCGACGGCGAGGTTCACGTGCAGGCCCGCATTCTCGGCCGTGCGGCTCTCAGCGTCGCGCAGCGCGGCGAGAAGGAAGTCGGGGAGGCCCTCGTCGCGTCCGACGTGCTTGACCTTCCAGTCGCCCCGGCGCGAGAGGCGGCCGGCGAGCCCCGCGATGATCTCGATGAGGTCCTGCAGCTCGCCCGTGTCGCGCTTGCGCAGGTTGTCGCCCGAGAGCAGATAGAGCGAGACGACCTCGACGCCCAGGTCGGAGCACCACTCGAGGAACTCGACCATCTTGGCGGCGCCCGCGCGGTGCCCGTGAGCGGGCGTCTCGTAGCCGAGCTGCTTGGCCCAGCGGCGGTTCCCGTCGATCATCATCGCCACGTGCCTCGGCACGCGGTCGGGGTCGATCTGACGGCGCAGGCGCGAGGCGTACAGCCGATAGAGGGGTCCGGTTCCCGCCTCGGATCGCGTGCTCACCACGAGACGACGATACCCCGCCGCACCTGTGTGCGCCGCGGGGCATACGTTCTCTCGTACGCTCGGAGGATGACACCGCGCGAGACGCCCGCCCCGTCCGGCTCCGATCGCGTCCCGCCCGACGAGGGCGCGTCGATGCCCCAGCTCCCCCTCCTCGAGGCGACGAGCGGCGCACCCGAGGAGATCCGCCCCAGCTGGCGCGGGTGGATCCACACGGGCACCGCGCCCGTCGCCCTGGCCGCCGGCATCGTCCTCATCTGCCTCGCCCACGGCACCCCCGCGAAATGGGCCTCCGCGGTCTTCATGGCGTCGTCGCTGCTCCTGTTCGGCAACTCGGCCGTCTACCACCGCTTCCGCTGGGGTCCGCGGACGAAGGCCGTGCTGAAGCGCATCGACCACGCGAACATCCTGCTGCTGATCGCCGGCACCTACACGCCGATCGGCGTGCTCGCGCTGCCGCCCGAGAAGGGGACGATCCTGCTGATCGTCGTCTGGTCGGGTGCGCTCCTCGGAATCCTGTTCCGGGTGCTGTGGATCGGCGCGCCCCGCTGGCTGTACGTCGCGCTCTATCTCGCGCTCGGCTGGGCCGCCGTGATGTACATGCCGGACCTGTTCCGGGCGAGCGCCGCGATGATGGTGCTCGTGGTCGTCGGCGGCGTCCTCTACTCCGTCGGCGCCGTCGTCTACGCGATGAAGCGTCCGAACCCGTGGCCGCACCACTTCGGCTTCCACGAGATCTTCCACGTGTGCACCGTGCTGGCGTTCCTGTGCCACTGGACCGCGGCGCTGCTCATCGCCCTCGATCCCGCCTACAACGCGGGCTGACCGCCCCGGGCGCTCAGGGGCGGGGGTCGGGATCCGCTGCCGGGTCCGCCTCGGCGTCGCCAGGCGCGCTGTCGCGCTCCGACGGAGCCTCCTCGTCGCCGCGCGCCGCGCGCTCCTCGGCGTCGAGCATCTCGCGCACCTCCTCGCGGTAGCGCGTGCGGCGCACACGGCGCAGCATGTCGAGCACGAGGAGGATCACCGCGATCACGACCAGGGCGATCGTGAGGAACCCGAGCGGTCCCGGGGTGACCGAGTCGGGATCGACGGTCGGCGTGGGGATCGGCGTCTCCTCGAGACCCGCGAAGACGACTGAGAAGACGTGCATCCACCTGCTCCTGAGAATGGGGCGGCTAATCTGGAACCACCCCACCCTATTCGTCCCCGCTGAGAGGCGCTCGTGACCACACAGGAGCAGCTCGACATCCGCTACGGGCGCGCACGCCGCCTGCCCCGCGGCGTCGTCTGGACGCTCCTCGGCGCGGCGGGCGCCGCGATGATCGGCGTCGTCGTGTGGATCTCGCTGTCGCAGTCCCTCGGCACGGTCGACTACGACGATCTCGGCTTCGAGGTGCGAGACGAGAGCGCCGTGGAGGTGCGCTTCCAGGTCACGAGCGCGCACGACGCCCCCGTCGCGTGCGTCATCGAGGCGCAGGACAGGCAGCACGGGATCGTGGGGTGGCAGGTCGTGGAGTATCCGCCGTCATCCGGCGCGGCCTCCACGCACACCGAGACGATCCCGACGGTCGCGGAGGCCACGACGGGATTCGTGAACGCCTGCTGGCTCCGGTAGATTCTTCCGGATACCCGGTGCGGAGCCAGGCACCTCCCGCACCACTCGTCTCGATCGCCCGTCGATCAGGACGATCATCTGTTCCTTTCAAAGGAGAACGCATCGTGTCGAACGAGACTCCCTTCCTCACCCAGGAGGCCTACGACCGGCTCGCCGCCGAGCTCGAGCACCTCTCGACGGTCGGTCGCGAGGAGATCGCCAAGCGCATCGAGGCCGCCCGCGAAGAGGGCGACCTGCGCGAGAACGGCGGCTACCACGCCGCGAAGGACGAGCAGGGCAAGCAGGAGGCCCGCATCCGCCAGCTGGCCGCGATCCTGAAGGACGCGGAGATCGGCGAGGCGCCCGAGGCCGACGGCACCGTGCGGCCCGGCACCGTCATCACGGCTCTGATCCTCGGCGACGAGGAGCGCTTCCTGCTCGGCAGCCGCGAGATCGCCGGCGGGACCGACCTCGACGTGTACAGCGAGCAGAGCCCGCTCGGGTCGGCGATCATCGGCATGAAGGAGGGCGACAAGGGCTCGTACGAGGCGCCCAACGGCAAGTCGATCCCCGTCGAGATCGTCCGGGTGGAGACCTTCACCGGCTGACGCCGGATCCGCATACGACGAGGGGCGGCCCGCAGATGCGGGCCGCCCCTCGTCGTATGCGCGCGGATCAGTCCGGCACGATCTCGGGGCGGAAGCCTCCGGCGCGGAGCGCCTCGAGAACGAGCGCGCGATGCTCCTCGCCGCGCGTCTCGACGGAGATCTGCAGGACGACCTCGCTGATCTGCATGCCCTGTCCGTGGCGCGTGTGCAGCACCTCGATGACGTTGGCGCCCGCCTGCGCGAGGAGCTCCGACACCTGGACCAGCTGCCCCGGACGGTCCGGGAGCGGGATACGGATGGTCATGTACCGTCCGGCGGCCGCGAGACCGTGCGAGACGACGCGCTGCAGGAGCAGCGGGTCGATGTTGCCGCCGGAGAGGATCACGGCGGTCGGCCCCGTCGCACGCACCTTCCCGGCGAGGATCGCGGCGACGCCGACCGCGCCGGCGGGCTCGACGACCTGCTTGGCCCGTTCGAGCAGGGACAGCAGCGCGCGGGCGATGTCGTCGTCGGACACGGTGACGACCTCGTCGACGAGATCGCGGATGATCTCGAACGGCACCGCGCCCGGGCGCGCGACGTGGATCCCGTCGGCGATCGTCGGCTCGGTCGTGATGGTCGTGGGCTCGCCCGCCTCGAGCGACACCGGGTAGGCGGCCGCGTTCTCGGCCTGCACCCCGACGATGCGCACCTCGCGGCCCTCCGCGGCCGCCTTCGCCTTCGCGGCCGCCGCGACCCCGGCGATGAGGCCGCCCCCGCCGATGCCCATGACGATCGTCTCGACCCCAGGCACCTCGTCGAACACCTCGAGGCCCAGCGTGCCCTGGCCGACGACGATGTCGCGGTGGTCGAAGGGGTGGATCAGCACGGCGCCGGTGCGCTCCGCATGGGACGCCGCCAGCGCGAGGCTCACGTCGACCGTCGCGCCCTCGAGCACGACCTCCGCGCCGTACCCCCGCGTCGCGAGGAGCTTGGGCACGGGCACGCCCAGCGGCATGTAGATCGTCGCGGGGATCCCGAGCTGCTGCGCGGCGAGGGCGACGCCCTGCGCGTGGTTGCCGGCCGAGGCCGCGACCACTCCCCTCTCGCGCTCCTCCGCGGTGAGGCGCGAGAGGCGGTGCGTCGCTCCGCGGATCTTGAAGGATCCGGTGCGCTGCAGGTTCTCGAGCTTGAGCGACACCTCGACGCCGAGCACCTCGCTGAGGTGCTGCGACGGCTGGATGGGTGTGCGCTCGATGACGCGCTCGAGATCGCGAGCGGCCTCCTCGAACTCCTCGAGCGACGGCAGATCGGCGTGCGTCACGCGCGTTCCTCCTCTTCCTCTCCTCCGCGGCCGAGGGTCCTCTTCTCGGTCCGCCACATCAGGTCGGCCTCCGGCAGGTCGCCGGTGCGCCAGGATCCGGTCGCGAGGGTCACGGCCACGACGTTGACGAACGCCGCGAACGGGACCGCGAACAGCGCCCCGGCGATGCCGCCCGCCATCGACCCGGCCATCACGACGAGCACGACCGCGAGGGGGTGCACCTTCACGGCGGCGCCCATGATGAGCGGCTGCAGCACGTGGCTCTCCACCTGCTGCACGAGCAGCACGACGCCGAGCATCGCGACCGCCACCCAGGGGCCGTTGTAGGCGAGCGCGATCAGCACGGCCAGCGCTCCGGAGACGATCGCTCCGACGAACGGGATGAACGACGCGAGGAACACCGTCACGCCGATCGGGATCGCGAGCGGCACGCCGAGCAGAGCCGCGCCCACTCCGATGCCGATGCCGTCGATCGACGCCACGAAGATCTGCGTGCGCGCGTAGTTGATGAGCGTGGCCCAGCCGTTCTTCGCGGCGCGGTCGACGGCGACGCGCGCCCGCTGGGGGAAGAGGCGGACGGTCCAGCGCCAGATGCCCTCGCCGTCGGTGAGCAGGCAGATAAGGGCGAAGAACGCCAGGAGCGCGCCGGCGCCGACGTGGCCGACCGTCGATCCGACGGACACCGCCCCGGACAGCAGGAGGTCGCTCTGCTCGCGGACGAAGGATCCGACGACCGAGAGGAACTCCGAGACCTGCTCCTCGGGAAGGAGGCCGGAGGCGAGCACCCATGCCTGCAGCTCGCCCCAGCGCTCGACGGCCCGCTCGCGGACGATGTCGCTCTGCTCGGAGATCTGCCACACGACGAGCCAGACGAGGCCCGTCACGATCGCGATCGTGCCGACGAGCGAGACGACGATCGCGACGGGGCGAGGGACCCGGTGCCGCAGCATCCAGGAGAAGAAGGGCCAGAGCAGCGCCGTGAGGAGGATCGCGACGAGGACGGGGACGACGATGAGGCTGAACTTCGCGACGCACCAGACGGTGAGCGCGATCACCGCCGCGAGGATCAGGAGCCGCCACCCGTAGGCGGCGGCGATGCGCAGCGGGCGCGGAACCTCCTCGGCGACCGGGCGCGGCGACGGATCCGCCGTCTCGTCGACCGCTCTCGTGGAGCCGAACAGCCCGCGTCGCCTGCCGTTCCGGTCGCTCATCTGCGCCAGTCTCCGGGTCCGGAAGCGGTCAGAACTGCACGCGCGGCGGCTGGCTGATGGTGCTCTGGTCCTCGACCTCGAAGAACTCGCGCGCCGAGAAGCCGAGACCGTTCGCGAACAGGTTGTTCGGGAACTGGCGGATCTTGATGTTCAGCTCCCGCACGCCGCCGTTGTAGAAACGGCGCGACGCCTGGATCTTGTCCTCGGCGTCGACGAGCGACTGCTGCAGCTGCAGGTAGTTCTGGCTGGCCTGCAGAGCCGGGTAGGACTCGGCGACGGCGAACAGGCTCTTGAGCGCCTGCTGCAGGTGGCCCTCGGCCTGACCCGCTGCCGCGGGGCTCTGGGCCGCGATGACCTCGGAGCGCGCCCGCGTGACGTTCTCGAGCACGGACTTCTCGTGCGCGGCGTAGCCCTTGACCGTCTCGATCAGGTTCGGGATGAGATCGGCGCGGCGGGTGAGCTGGACCGTGATGCCGCTCCAGGCCTCGTCGACGCGCGTGTTGAGGGACACGAGCGAGTTGTACGTCGCCCAGAGGTAGATGCCGACGATCACGAGGACCGCGCCGACGATCAGGACCGGTACCAGCCATTCCATGGTGTTTCTCCCTGCTCGCTGTTGCAGACCAGCTTACCGGCGCGGATGGGCGCCGCCTGGGTGCGGGGCGGACGACGTCAGGCGTCGTCGCCCGCGCGACGCGATGCCGCGATCCACGCGTCGAGACGCTGCTCCGCGCGCCCGTCGTCGATCGCCGCCGCCGCCTCGTCCCGCGCCTCGGCGAGCCGCTGGATCATGTTGCGGTTCGCCTGAGCGGGATCCTGCGAAAGCCGGTAGGCGACGATGCCCGCGGCGGCATTGAGGAGGACGATGTCGCGCACCGCTCCGCGCTCCCCCGCGAGGGTGCGCCGGAGCGTGGACGCGTTCTCCGCCGGGGCGCCGCCCACGAGGTCGCTCATGACGGCGGTCGGGAGATCGAGGTCGCGCGGGTGGATGTCGAACTCGTGCATGTCGCCGTTCGAGATCTGCCAGATGCGGCTGTACCCGGTCGTCGTGAGCTCGTCGAGTCCGTCCTCCCCGCGGAACACGAGCGCCGTGGCGCCGCGCGTCCGGAAGACGCCCGTGATGATCGGCACGACTTCGGCCGAGGCGACGCCCACGGCGTTCGCCTCGGCGCGCGCCGGGTTGACGAGCGGACCGAGGAAGTTGAACACGGTCGGCACGCCCAACTCCGCGCGGACGGGCGCCGCGTGGCGGAACCCGGGGTGGAAGGCCGCCGCCCAGGCGAAGGTGATCCCCGCCTCGTCGAGCACCCGCGCCACGCCCTCCGGCGACAGGCGCAGATCGATGCCGAGCTCGCTCAGCACATCGGAGGAGCCCGTCTTCGAGCTGACCGCGCGGTTGCCGTGCTTGACGACGGGGACGCCCGTGGCGGCGACGACGATCGAGGCCGTGGAGGAGATGTTCACGGTGCCGTGGCGATCGCCGCCCGTGCCGACGATGTCGAGCACGTCCGCGTCGACCGGCAGAGGCACCGCCGCGTCGAGGATCGCGTCGCGGAAGCCGATCACCTCCTCGACCGTCTCCCCCTTGGCGCGCAGGGCCGTGAGGAGGCCTCCGAGCTGGGCCTGGCCCGCCTCGCCGCTCATCACCTGGCGCATCGCCCACTCCGCCTCGGAGACGGTGAGGTCGCCTCCCGAGACCACGGTGCTGAGGATCTGGGGCCAGGTGGGGTGACTCATAGGGGCGATGCTAGGGGATCCTCCGAATCTCGACACGCTGTAGAAGACGCGCGGAGGGTCGGCGGATCCGGAGGCGCGCAGAGCGTTCTCACGGCGCGATCTGCGCTTTCATCACGACTTCACAGCACTCTCACCCTGGCCCCATAAGCGATGGAGCTGGCCCCGCGCCCCCCGAGGTGCAAAAATCTCCCCCTCTTATCGGCCATAATGGTCACGTGACGACCCCAGCTACCTATTCCCCCGCGCCCAGAACGGTGAAGCGCCCCGATCCTGTCAGCGTCGGCACGATCGTGTGGCTCGGCTCCGAGGTCATGTTCTTCGCGGGCCTCTTCGCCATCTACTTCACTCTCCGCAGCACCTCTCCCGGCCTCTGGGAGCAGCAGACGGAGCTGCTGAACGTGCCCTTCGCGTTCGTCAACACGGTCATCCTGGTCGCGTCGAGCGTGACGTGCCAGTTCGGCGTGTTCGCGGCCGAGCGCATGCAGCCGTACACCGTCAAGGGCCAGGGCTGGAAGTCGATCGGGATGATCCCCTGGTTCTGGATGTCGTTCGCGCTCGGCGCGGTCTTCGTCTCCGGACAGGTGTGGGAGTACGCGCAGCTCGTCGCCGAGGGCATCACCCTGAGCAGCGACCCCTACGGCTCCGCGTTCTACCTGACGACCGGCTTCCACGCGCTGCACGTCACGGGCGGCCTCATCGCGTTCCTCCTCACCATCGGGCGCGTCTACGCCGTGAAGAAGTTCACGCACAAGGAGGCCACCACCGCCATCGTCGTGTCGTACTACTGGCACTTCGTCGACGTCGTGTGGATCGCCCTGTTCGCCGTCATCTACTTCCTCCAGTAAGAGCGGAGCACCATCAGTCATGGCATCTGAGAAGAAGAAGCGTCGCTCGTCCGGCCGCCGCAGCCCCCTCGCGGCTGCGGCGCTGATCGGTATCGGCCTCCTCGCGACGGGCGGTCTCTACGCAGGGGCGTCGGCTGCCGTCGCCTCGACGGAGACCCCGACCGTGTCGACCGCGCACGCCGACCTGGAGGAGGGCGAGAAGCTGTTCGCGGCCAACTGCGCCACCTGCCACGGCCTCGACCTCCAGGGCACCGACAACGGCCCGTCCCTCGCGGGCGTCGGCGCGCTCGCCGTCGAGTTCCAGGTCTCCACCGGCCGCATGCCGATGCAGATGAACGGCCCCCAGGCCGACCAGAAGCCCGTGCAGTTCACCGAGGAGCAGATCCTCGCGATGTCCTCGTACGTCGACTCGGTCGCGCCCGGCCCCGAATTCCCCTCCGAGCGCGTGCTCGACGGCGAGGGCGACGTGTCGCGCGGCGCCGAGCTGTTCCGCATCAACTGCGCCATGTGCCACAACGTCGCCGCCGCCGGAGGCGCGCTCACCCAGGGCAAGTTCGCGCCCGACATCCAGGACACCTCCGCGCTGCACATCTACGCCGCGATGGTGACCGGTCCGCAGAACATGCCGGTGTTCAGCAACATGAACCTCGACGACGAGGCCAAGCGCGACATCATCTCGGCTCTGCTCTACCAGCAGGAGATGCAGGCCCCCGGCGGCTTCACGCTCGGCTCGCTCGGACCGGTGTCCGAGGGTCTGTTCATCTGGATCTTCGGCATCGGCGGCCTCATCGCCGTCGCCGTCTGGATCACGGCGAAGTCGAACTGAGCATGTCGAACGAAGAGGACGTGACAAGGAGCACGATGGCACACGACGAATCGCAGGGCGTGGAGAAGGCGCAGCAGCCCTCCTCCGGCCTCGCCGTCGCGATCGACGACCCGGTGCAGAACCCCGGGCTTCCCCCGCACCGCGAGCGCATCACCGACCAGGACCCGAAGGCCGCGAAGCGCGCCGAGCGCACGATCTACACGCTGTTCTACGTGTCGGTCGCCGCGAGCATCTGGGCCGTCGCCGCGTACATGCTGTTCCCGATCGAGGACATGGAGTTCACCTCGATCCGGCACAACAACATGTTCATCGGCCTGGGCATCGCGTTCGCCCTGCTCGCCATCGGCGTCGGCGCCATCCACTGGTCGAAGACGCTCATGAGCGACAAGGAGCACGTCGAGGAGCGCCACCCGACCCGCGGCACGGTCGAGACGCGCGACGGCGCCGTCGAGGTGTTCGAGAAGGCCAACGAGGAGTCGGGCTTCGGTCGTCGCAAGATGATCCGCAACTCGCTGTTCGCGGCTCTCGTCGCCTCGATCCTGCCGGGCGTCACGCTGTTCCGCGGCCTCGCGCCGCACGACGGCCAGAGTCCCGTCGCCCTGCTCAAGCAGACGATGTGGACGGACGGCGAGCACCTCACCCGCGACCCCGACGGCACCCGCATCCGCGCGAGCGACGTCACCCTCGGCTCCGCCTTCCACGTCATCCCCGAGACCCTCGCCGGGCTCAGCCACAGCGACGGCTACCTCGAGGAGAAGGCCAAGGCGATGGTGCTCATGGTGCGCATGCGCCCCGAGCAGCTCACGGAGCGCGAGGAGCGCAAGGACTGGTCGTACGACGGCATCGTCGCGTATTCCAAGGTCTGCACGCACGTCGGCTGCCCCGTGGCGCTGTACGAGCAGCACACGCACCACCTCCTCTGCCCCTGTCACCAGTCGCAGTTCGACGTGTCCGACGAGGCGAAGGTCGTCTTCGGCCCGGCCTCGCGCCCGCTGCCTCAGCTGCCCATCACCGTCGACGATGAGGGATACCTCATCGCGAAGAGCGACTTCACCGAGCCCGTCGGTCCGAGCTTCTGGGAGCTGCATTGAGCACCGCACACGAACCTGAAGACAAGAAGGCGCCGCTCGGCGGGCGCTTCGTGGGCGCCACGGCGAACTACATCGACGAGCGCACGAGCCTCTCGGGACTGGTCAAGGCCCTCGGCCGCAAGGTCTTCCCCGACCACTGGTCGTTCATGCTCGGCGAGATCGCGCTGTGGTCGTTCGTCGTCGTGCTCATCTCGGGCACGTTCCTGACGTTCTTCTTCCAGGCGTCGATGGTCGAGACCTACTACAACGGCGCCTACGCCCCCATGCGCGGCATCGCGATGTCCGCCGCGATGGAGTCGACGCTGCACATCAGCTTCGACCTGCGCGGCGGCCTCCTCGTGCGCCAGCTGCACCACTGGGCGGCGCTGACCTTCGTGGCCGGCATCGGCGTGCACATGCTGCGCGTCTTCTTCACCGGCGCGTTCCGCAAGCCCCGCGAGCTCAACTGGGTCGTCGGCTTCGTGCTCTTCGTCCTGGCGATGGCCGAGGGCTTCACGGGCTACTCGCTCCCCGACGACGTGCTCTCCGGCAACGGCCTGCGCATCATCGACGGCATGATCAAGGGAATCCCCGTGATCGGTCCGTGGACGTCGTACCTGATGTTCGGCGGCGAGTTCCCCGGCACCGACATCGTCGGACGCCTGTACACCCTGCACATCCTGATCCTGCCGCTGATCGTGATCGCACTGATCGCCGTGCACCTCGTGCTGATGATCGTCAACAAGCACACGCAGTTCGCCGGCCCCGGCCGCACCAACGGCAACGTCGTGGGCTACCCGATGATGCCGGTGTACATGTCGAAGATGGGCGGCTTCTTCTTCATCGTCTTCGGCGCCCTGGTGCTGATCGCGTCGCTCGTGCAGATCAACCCGATCTGGGGCTACGGCCCGTACGACCCGTCTCCCGTCTCGGCGGGAACGCAGCCCGACTGGTACATCGGCTTCGCCGACGGCGCGCTGCGCCTCGCTCCCCCGCACCTCGACGTGACGATCCTCGGCCACGTCTACCCGCTGGGCATCCTCATCCCGATCGCCGTGCTGGGCGTGTTCATCGTGCTCGTCGCGATCTACCCCTTCATCGAGGCGTGGGTCACGGGCGACAAGCGCGAGCACCACATCGCGCAGCGTCCGCGCAGCGCGGCGACGCGCACCGCCATCGGAGCCGCGGGCGTCTGGTTCTACGCGGTCCTGTGGGCGGCGGCCTCGTCCGACCTCATCGCGACGCACTTCCGCCTCACGATGGAGGGCGTGATCCACGCCCTGCAGGCCATGCTGACACTCGGCACCGTGATCGTGTACTTCATCACGAAGCGCATCTGCCTCGCGCTGCAGAAGAAGGACCGCGAGATCGTGCTGCACGGCTACGAGTCGGGCCGCATCATCCGCCTGCCGCACGGCGAGTTCCAGGAGGTGCACAAGCCCCTCGACGAGTACGAGCGCTGGACGCTCGTCGCCGACGAGACGTACGAGCCGCTCATCGCGCGCCCGAACGACAAGGGCCGCATCCCGGCCTCGCAGAAGTTCCGCTCGGCGCTGTCGCGCTGGTTCTTCGAGGACCGCCTCCAGCCCGTCACCGAGACCGAGTACCGCGCGGCGCTGGAGCACCAGCAGCACACGCTGCACGAGATCGGCGAGCCGGAGCACGACGAGATCGAGAGCGGCGCAGCCAAGCACTGAACGCCCGCAGAGAGGGCCCGAACGGAGGATTCCGTTCGGGCCCTTTTCGCGTCCTCTCTCCCCCGCCTCTGTCCGGCGGTCTGCGACTCTTCCCGCCCCGGGTGCCTCTCCCGGAGAGAAGGAGACGCTCCCTCTCCGCGCCCGGTTCGCCTCTGAGAGGCTTCGGGATCCCGTACCACGAGTGCGCCGCGGCCACAGAGCCGTGGCGGGCCGGCCGATCCGTCTGCGCCTGCCGGTCCTGCGCACCGAGCGGTGCCGGAGCTCGTCGCCGCGCGAGACCAGGGGCATCGCGGTCATCGCGGGGCGTACGCTCCGTGCCGCGGGTGATTCTCGTCCCACCCTGCGAGCTGCGCCGAGGATCCGTCCCCCGAGCCCAGCCCCGCCGCGGAAGGGGATCTCCGGGGGGCGAACCGCCCGGCGCGCAGTTCGCCTCTGACAGGCTTCGGCCCGTCCCTCCGCGGGTGCGTCACGAGCCCTGGCGTGGGTCGGATCCGACGGTCCCTCTGCCTCTGCCGAGGCGCCGCGCCGAAGGAGGCACGGAGAGCGTCGTCGGGACGGACAGGCACCTCGCGACCGTCACGCCCTGCGTGCGCTCCGTGCCAGGTACGGGCAGGCGCCCGCGCGCCATCCCTCGCGATCGCCGACCCACCCGGCGCCGGGTCTGCCATCAGCCGCACGCGGTGGCCGTCACTCAGCCCCGCCCTCCGCCCGCCTCGCTCTCCTCGCGGCGTCGGAGGACCCCGTGGTTCGCCCGACAGCGCGGCGCACGGTCGGAGCACGGTCGACGACGGAAACTGCCCCCTCCTCCATCTGCCTCGCCCTCCTCGCGTCCCGTGTGCGGCTCCCCGCGTCGCACCACCCCGCACACGGGCCACGAGCTCGCCGCTGCGAACGCGCCCTCTCTCCCGGCACCTGCAACCACCTCCCCGGGTCGCCCGAACGCACGCGCCGAGCGCGGGGATCCATTCGTCTCCGCGACACAGACGGCCGACCACCTCCCCGAGAACACGGCAGGAACGCCCGACGGCGCGTACGGCGGTGACCCACGGCACCGAGCGGAGCCGGCGCGCGTCGCCCGCACCGCCACCAGCCGCGGTCGTCGACGTGCCTGCGCTCCGGAGCACGGCCCCTGGCAGCCACCGACGTTCCCCGAGCCGCGCAGTGCTCCTCTGACCGTCCCAGGTCGCGCGAACGCACCCGCGAACGGCCCGGGTCCCTGCGATTCTGCGACCCGGCCGTTGGGCAGCCCGCCCCGAGGAGGAGAAACGCACCGGCGGCGGGGCGCGATCCGTCCGCGGTTCGGGTGGCCTCCACGAGAACGCAGCACGCACGCCTGACGGCGCGGGATGCAGCCGGCTCACTCCCCGGAGGCGTCTGACCTCGGCGAGAACATGCCCGCGACCGCGAGCGGCGCTCTCGGAGGCGCGAACGTACGCACAGAGGGTCGGGTCCGATCCTCTGCCGTCCCGCTCCCTGCACCGCGCCTCCGGCGCTCCCGTCCCCGACAGCGTGTTTCGGGGCGCACGTACAGCGGGGGCGTGGTCCCTCGGTCACGGCAGCAGTTATTCCGGCTCGGGCGACGGAGCACCGCGTCAGGAGGCCCTCGGCAGCTCGAGCGCCGTGAAGGTCGTCAGCCGGGCGCTCCTCGCGCCGCAGACACCCTCACGGTGCTCCCGAGCACCAGAGAGCAGCGGCGCGCCTGCCCGCTCGTGGCCGCGAGAAGAAGACGCTCGCGACGACGCAAGCGGCCCCCGAGCGCGATGCTCGGGGGCCGCTTCGGAAGAGCGCGTGGGGCGCTCAGCGGGCGAAGTTGCCGCGGTAGTACTCGTACACCCAGCCGACGAGGCCGACGACGAGGAGTCCGGCCGCCAGCGGGATGAGGAAGTGCGCCGTCGCCAGGGCGATCACGCCCACCGCCGGCGCGGAGGCCAGCACGAGGGGCCACCACGACCAGGGGCTGAACTCGCCCTGCTCGAAGTCGCCGTCCTCCGTGCGCGCGTCGAGGCGATCCTCGGGGAGGTCGAGGCCCTTCTGCGAGCGGTGGATCTTCTCGACGAAGAACCCGATCATGCCCGACATGAAGGTGGTGAACAGCAGGGTCGCGGTGCCGACCCACTCGAGACCCTCGTACCAGGGCGTCACACCGTGGGCGACGACGTTCCAGACGATGTACACCGCGGTCATGAGGGCGAAGAACGCCGTCAGGACCCACCAGATGACCGCCTGCGACTTCATTTGGTCTGTCCTTCCGCAAGGGCCGGCGCCGGCTCGGCATCAGGCGCCGTCTCGGGGTGGTTGATGTCGAACGCCGGGCGCTCCGAGCGGATGCGCGGGATCGACGCGAAGTTGTGACGCGGGGGCGGGCAGCTGGTCGCCCACTCGAGCGAACCGCCGTAGCCCCACGGGTCGTTGCTCGTGACCTTCGGCGCGTTGCGCGCGGTGATCCAGACGTTCAGGAAGAACGGGATCATCGACGCCGCGAGGATCATGGCTCCCACGGTCGAGAGCTGGTTGCCCCACGTCCACCCGTCCGCCTCGGAGTAGTCCGCGTAGCGGCGGACCATGCCGTCGACGCCCAGCCAGTGCTGGATGAGGAACGTCATGTGGAAGCCGATGAACAGCATCCAGAAGTGCACGTAGCCGAGACGCTCGTTGAGCATCTTTCCGGTCCACTTCGGCCACCAGAAGTAGAAGCCCGCGAACATCGCGAACACGACCGTTCCGAAGACCACGTAGTGGAAGTGCGCGACGACGAAGTACGAGTCGCTCACGTGGAAGTCGAGCGGAGGAGCCGACAGGATCACGCCCGTGAGGCCGCCGAAGACGAACGACACGAGGAAGCCGAGCGAGAACAGCATGGGCGTCTCGAACGTGAGAGAGCCTCGCCACATCGTGCCGAGCCAGTTGAAGATCTTCACGCCGGTCGGAACGGCGATGAGCATCGTCATGAGCGCGAAGAACGGCAGCAGCACCGCGCCGGTCACGTACATGTGGTGGGCCCACACCGAGACCGACAGCGCCGCGATCGCGATCGTCGCGTAGACGAGGGTCTTGTACCCGAAGATCGGCTTGCGGCTGAACACAGGGAAGATCTCGGAGACGATGCCGAAGAAGGGCAGCGCGATGATGTAGACCTCGGGGTGCCCGAAGAACCAGAACAGGTGCTGCCAGAGGAGCACCCCGCCGTTGGCCGGGTCGTACACGTGCGAGTTGAAGATGCGGTCGCTCGCGGCGGCCAGCATCGCGGCGGCCAGAACCGGGAACGCGATGAGGATGAGCATGCTCGTGATGAGCGTGTTCCAGGTGAAGATCGGCATGCGCCACATGGTCATGCCGGGAGCGCGCATCGTGATGATCGTCGTGATGAAGTTCACCGCGCCGAAGATCGTTCCGAATCCGGAGATGCCGAGGCCGACCATCCAGAGGTGCCCGCCGACGCCCGGCGAGAACGACGCGTTCGCGAGCGGCTGGTATGCGAACCAGCCGAACGAGGCTGCGCCCTGCGGGGTGAGGAATCCGGCCACCGCGATGATCGAGCCGAACGTGAACAGCCAGAAGGCGAAGGCGTTCAGACGCGGGAAGGCGACGTCGGGCGCGCCGATCTGCAGGGGAAGCAGCGCGTTGGCGAAGCCCGCGAACAGCGGCGTCGCGAACATCAGCAGCATCACGGTGCCGTGCATCGTGAAGAGCTGGTTGTACTGCTCCTTCGTCGGCACGATCTGCATGCCGGGGGCGAACAGCTCGGCGCGGATGATGAGCGCCATGACGCCGCCCAGCAGGAAGAAGACCACCGAGGTGATCAGGTACATGTACCCGATCGTCTTGTGGTCGGTGGAGGTGATCCACTTGACGATGATGTTGCCCTTGTCACCCGTGCGGGATCCGCTCAGGAGAGCGGCCTGACGGGGAGGCAGAGGCTGGGACGCGCTCATTCTCAGTGCCCTTCCTCGTTCTCGTCCTGCGCCCCGGTGCCCGGGAGGTTCTGCAGGCGGTGGTATTCGTCGCTGACATCGCCGACGTTGCCGTCGGACTCGAGGGAGCCGAGGTAGGCCTCGTACTCGGCCTCGCTGACCACCTCGACGTTGAAGAGCATCATCGAGTGGTACTCGCCGCACAGCTCGGCGCACTTGCCGGCGTACGTGCCCTCGCGGGTCGGGATGAACGACCACGAGTTGTCGTGGCCGATGTACATGTCCTTCTTGTACAGGAAGTCGATGATCCAGAAGGAGTGGATCACGTCGCGCGACTGCAGGTCGATCGTGACCTTCTTGTCGACGGGCAGCACCAGCGTCGGCAGCTGCTCCTGGTCGATGTTGCCCTGCGCGTCGGGCTGCGCCTGGATGCCCATCGAGTAGACGGGCTCGCCGCCGGCCGTGGCGTCCTCGTACTGGAAGTCCCACGCCCACTGCTTCGCGATCGCGGTGATCTCCACCTCGACCTCGTCGTCCGCCCAGGGCTTCTCCACCGCCGCCTGCTCCCGCGCGGTGAACGCGAAGAGACCGAGGACGAGGATCAGCGGAACCGCCGTGAAGAAGATCTCGATCGGCATGTTGTAGCGGAGCTGCACGGGCAGACCGGACTGGCCCTTGCGGCGCCGGTACACGATCATCGCCCACAGCATGAGCCCCCACGTGATGACGCCCACGATGAGCAGCACCACCCAGGAGCCGACCCAGAGAGAGGCGAGCCCCTCGGTCTGGTTCGTCGTCGGAACGCCCGACTCGTCAAAACCGGGGAGGTAACCGTGGAGCTCAGTGGGAGTGCAGCCCGCGAGGGCGACCGCGGCCGCCGCGGTCACGGGGAGCGCGGCCCAGCGGATTCGGCGTTTCGACGGCACGAATTCACCTTTCGAACAGGGAAGTGGCTGTCTTCCATCCTATGGCAACGTCCCACCCGGTTCATGCCACGCTCTCAGCGAGCCGACACCTGGATGTGCACGAAAAACCCCCGGGCTCGGAGAGCCCGGGGGTTTTCTGCGTGCTGATCAGTGGAAGCTGTCGCCGCAGGCGCAGCTGCCCGAGGCGTTGGGGTTGTCGATCGTGAACCCCTGCTCCTGGATCGTGTCCTTGAAGTCGATCGTCGCGCCGTCGAGATAGGGGATCGACATCGCGTCGACGATCACCTCGACGCCCTCGAAGTCGACGGTCTGGTCGTCCTCGAGGTAGCGCTCGTCGAAGTAGAGCTGGTAGATGAGCCCCGAGCATCCGCCGGGCTGCACCGCGACCCGCAGGCGCAGGTCGTCGCGTCCCTCCTGGTCCAGCAGGCTCTTCACCTTCGCCGCCGCGGCGTCGGTGAGGCTCACGCCGTGCGCGCGCTCGGGCGCCTCGGCGGTCATCGTGGTGTCGGTCATGACCTTCTCCTCTCCGTGGGTCACCGCGCACGTGGGGCGGCTGTCTTCGTCGATTCTACGGGCCGGAGCCGGGGGCGGCTCGTCAGCCGGCGTTCTCGCGGCGGTCGAGGCGCGCCAGGAGCAGGGCCTCTGATCGGATCGCGCTGCGGAAGGTCTCGATGTGGAGCGACTCGTTCGGGCTGTGCGCGCGCGAGTGCGGGTCCTCCACGCCGGTGACGAGGATCTGCGCGCCCGGGAAGCGCTCCACCAGGTCGGAGATGAACGGGATCGACCCGCCCACCCCGTAGTCGACCGGCTCAGCGCCGTAGCCCTGCGCGAGCGCGGAGCGCACCTCCTCGACCGCCCAGCCTGACGTGTCCACGAGGAACCCGTCGCCGAGGTCGACCTCGCTGAACTGGAGCTGCGCCCCGAACGGCGCGTGGGCGCGGAGGTGCCGCTCGATCGCGGCGTAGGCGTCCGCGGAGCTCTGCCCGGGCCCGACCCGGCAGCTGACGACGACCGTCACCTCGGGCGAGAGGGTGTTGCTCGCCGCCTCGACCGGCGTGAAGTCGATGCCCGTGACGGTCACGGTGGGCTTGTTCCAGATGCGGCTGAGGATGGTGCCGTCGCCGATGGGCCGCACCCCGTCGAGGAGCCCCGTCTCCTCGCGCAGGCGCCGCTCGTCGTAGGCGGGGGTCTCCGCGTCGCGCTGGGCGAGGCCCTCCACCGCCACCGATCCGCTCTCGTCCCACAGGGTCGACAGCAGGCGGATGGCCGCCATCATCGCGTCCGGCACCGCTCCCCCGAACATCCCCGAGTGCGACGCGTGCGCGAGCGTGCGCACCGTGAGGTGGAACTTCGCGTTCCCGCGCAGCGACACGGTGACGGCGGGCGTGGTCTCGTCCCAGTTTCCCGAGTCGGCGACCACGATCACGTCCGAGCGCATCTCGTCGGCGTGCGCTTCGAGGAACGGGACGAACGAGCGGGATCCGTACTCCTCCTCGCCCTCGACGAACAGGACGATGCCGAGGTCGAGGTCGTCCGCGCCGACGGTCTCGGCGATCGCGCGCAGCGCCGCGATGTGCGTCATGACGCCCGCCTTGTCGTCGGCGGCGCCGCGCGCGTAGATGCGCCCGTCGCGCACGGTGGGCTCGAACGGCGGGGTCTCCCACAGCTCGTCGTCTCCGGGAGGCTGCACGTCGTGGTGCGCGTACAGCATGATCGTCGGGCGTCCCGCGCGCGCCCGGCGCACCGCGAGGACGGCCGGCTGGCCGAGCTCCCCGTCTCCGTCCGCCACGGGAGCGCGCGAGATCGACACGTCGTCGAACAGCCCGGTCTCCTCCGCGAGGCGCGCGATCTCCTCCGCGCTCGCCTCGAGACGGGTCTGATCGAACGCCGGCCAGGCGATCCCCGGGATCCGCACGAGCCGCCCGAGGTCGTCGACGGCGCGGGGGAAGCCCCCCGCGACCGCTTCGAGGAGCGCGTCGTCATCGGAAGGGATCTGGCCGTCCTGAGGAATCGCGGAAGTCATGCGGGTAATCTTAGGAGGATCCTCCCGCTCGACTCCCCTCCGAGGTGCTCCGTCATGGCCAAGAACGCCCAGCCCGCCGACAACGATGCGGCCGACGCCCCCCAGGCCGTCGGCAAGGGGCGTCCGACCCCGACGCGCGCCGAGCAGGAGGCGAAGCGCATCCGGCCCCTCGTCGCCACGACGAAGGAGGCCAAGAAGGCCGCGCGCCAGGACATGCGCGCCCGTCAGGAGCGCGCCCGGGTCGGCATGTCCAACGGCGAGGACCGCTACCTGGGGCCCCGCGACAAGGGGCCGCAGCGCCGCTTCGTCCGCGACTGGACCGACGCCGGATGGCACCTCGGCGAGTTCCTCATGCCGATGATGGTCCTCGTGATCGTCATGACGTTCATCCCGACCTACGCGACCCAGTTCTGGTCGTTCGTCGTGCTGTGGATCTTCATCATCTTCGTCATCGGCGACATGCTGCTGCTCTCGAACCGCGTCAAGGCGAAGGCCGCCGAGAAGTTCGGCGACAAGCGCGAGAAGGGCCTCGGCTGGTACGCCGCGATGCGCTCGATCCAGATGCGCTTCATGCGCGTTCCGAAGGCTCAGGTGCGCCGCGGGCAGTATCCGTCGATCTGAGCGCACGCGCACGAAGAAGGGGGCCGAAGCGAGCTCGGCCCCCTTCTTCGTGCTCAGCGCCGCGACGCGAGCGCGCGGCTGATGCGGCTGGCCCAGAGCGGGCCGCGGTAGATGAAGGCGCTGTAGCCCTGCACGAGGGTCGCCCCCGCCTGGAGGCGCTCGGTCACGTCGTCTGCGGTCTCGATGCCGCCGACCGAGATCACGCAGAACTCGGGATCCGAGACCGCGGCGCGCACGGTGCGGAGGACCGCGAGGGATCGCTCGCGCAGCGGCGCGCCCGACAGTCCGCCCGCGCCGATCCTCTCGACCTCGTCGGGCGCCGCGCGGAGCCCCTCGCGGGAGATGGTCGTGTTCGTCGCGATGAGGCCTGCGAGGCCCGCGTCGCGCGCCAGGAGGGCGATCGCCTCGATCTCGTCGTCCTCGAGATCGGGGGCGATCTTCACGAGGAGCGGCGTCGTGCCGACCGCGTCGCGGACCGCCTCGAGCAGCGGGCGGAGCGTCTCAGCCGCCTGCAGCCCGCGCAGGCCGGGGGTGTTGGGAGACGAGACGTTGACCGCGACGTAGTCGGCGAGCGGCGCGAGCATGCGCGCGCTGCGCAGATAGTCGTCCGTCGCGTCGGCGACGTCGACGACGCGGCTCTTGCCGATGTTCGCGCCGACCACCGCTCCCCCGCGACGCAGGCGGGCGAGTCGCCGGGCGGCCGCCGCCGCGCCGCGGTTGTTGAAGCCCATGCGGTTGACGAGCGCGTCGTCCTCCACGAGACGGAACAGCCGGGGCTTCGGGTTGCCCGGCTGCGGGATCGCCGTGACCGTGCCGATCTCCACGTGCCCGAACCCGAGCGCCGAGAGCCCTCGCACGCCCACGGCGTTCTTGTCGAACCCCGCGGCGATGCCGAGCGGCGACGGGAACGTGCGCCCCAGCGCGCGCACGCGCAACGACGGGTCCGGCGCCGTGAGACGCGAGACGACCGGCCGGAGCGGCCAGGTGCCCGCCGCGCGGATGACGAGCATGCCGACGTGGTGGATCAGCTCGGGATCGGTGTGCCGGAGCACGCGCCGGTAGATCAGGTCGTAGAGCCCCATGTCAGTCCTCGCTCGGCTCGGTGCGGTGGTCGGCGCGCAGATCGGCGATCGCCTCTTCGAAGTCCTCGAGCGAGTCGAACGCGCGGTACACGCTCGCGAAGCGCAGGTAGGCGACCTCGTCGAGGTCGCGCAGCGGACCGAGGATGGCGAGCCCGATGTCGCCCGTCTCGAAGGCGCTCTGCCCCGTCGCGCGCAGCGCCTCCTCGACCTTCTGGGCGAGCAGCGCGAGATCGTCGTCGGTGACGGGGCGCCCCTGACAGGCCTTGCTCACGCCGGAGACGACCTTGCTGCGCAGGAACGGCTCGACCGCGCCCGAGCGCTTGATGACGGTGAGCGCCGCGGTCTCGCTCGTCGAGAAGCGGCCTCCGCATTCGGGGCACTGGCGCCGTCGTCGGATCGACAGGCCGTCGTCGCTGGTGCGCGAATCGATGACGCGCGAGTCCGGGTGGCGGCAGAAAGGGCAGTGCATAGGGCGCTCAGCCTATCGCGACGGACGCCGCAGGGCCCTCAGGGAATCCGCGGCCTCAAGCGAATCTCGCGCGCACGGCCTCGCCGTGCGCGGGCAGCTGCTCCTCGTCCGCGAGCGCGACGATCCGGTCGGCGACCTCCGCGAGCGCCGCGCGATCGTAGGAGATCACCTGCTGCGGACGCAGGAACGTGTACGCGCCGAGCCCCGACCCGTAGCGCGCCTGTCCCCCCGTCGGGAGGACGTGGTTGCTCCCCGCCAGGTAGTCGCCGAGGCTGACGGGCGACGACGGGCCCACGAACACCGCTCCGGCGCTCGTGTACTCCGCGACCGCCTCCTCCGCATCGGCGAGGTGCAGCTCGAGGTGCTCAGGGCCGTAGGCGTTGCTGAAGGCCGCGGCCGTCGCCGCGTCGTCGACGAGGACGATCGCCGACTGCGGTCCGGCGAGCGCCTGCCGCACGCGCTCGGCGTGGCGGGTGCGACCGGCCACGCTCTCGACCTCCTCCGCGACGCGGCGCGCGAGGTCCTCCGACCAGGTGACGAGCACGGCGGAGGCCTGCTCGTCGTGCTCCGCCTGGCTCACGAGGTCGTAGGCGATGAGCCGCGGATCCGCGTCGCCGTCCGCCGACACGAGGATCTCGGTGGCGCCCGCCTCGGCGTCGGTGCCCACGCGGCCGGCGACGACCCTCTTGGCCGCCGCCACGAAGTTGTTGCCGGGGCCGGAGACGACGTCGACGGGATCGAGGTCGAGCGACGGCACGCCGTAGGCGAACGCCGCGATCGCCCCCGCGCCTCCCATCGCGTAGACCTCGTCGACGCCGAGGAGGCCGGCGACGGCGAGGATCGTCGGGTGCACGCGGCCGCCCGCGTCGCTCTGCGGCGGGGAGGCGAGGGCGATCCGGCCGACCCCCGCGACCTGCGCGGGCACGACGTTCATCACGACGCTCGACGGGTAGACAGCCTTGCCGCCCGGCACGTACACGCCCGCGCGCGCGACCGGCTGCCAGCGCTGCGCCACGCGGGCGCCGTCGCCGAGGAGCGTCGCGCGCGGCTCGGGAACCTGGGCCGCCGAGGCGCGGCGCACGCGGTCGATCGACTCCTCGAGCGCCGCGCGGACGTCGGGCTCCAGGCCGGAGACCGCCTCGGCGATGTGCGCGGCGGGCACCCGGATCTCGTGCGCGACGACGCCGTCGAACCGCTCGGCCTGCGCGCGCAGCGCGGACTCGCCGTCCGCGCGGACCTCCTCGACGATCCGCGCGGCCGCGTCATGCGCCGCCTGACGCGCCTCGGCGGCGCGCGGAACGGCGGTGAGGAGCTCGGCGGGGGTCAGGTCCAGACCCCGGAGGTCGATCGTGCGCATGGTGTCCTTCGTGTGAGCGGCTCAGCCGCGGGTGACGCCGGAGATGTCGAACAGGAAGCCGATGCGGCCGTCGTCGTGGCGGATGACGAACACGTCGCCGCGGTCCTCGAGCACGAGCGCCCAGGCGGTCGGGCCGACGCGGAAGCCGGGCTGGCCCTGCGGGTCGTAGACCTGGCGCTCCTCCGGAACGAGCGCCCAGAAGGGCTGGGGCGCGGCGGTCGCCTCCGCTTCGGCGACCGGCTCCGATGCGGGGCCCTCCCCCGCGTCGGGCTCGGACAGCCCGGGAGCCTCCTCCGTCTGCGACGGCGCGGCGTCCTCGACGGGTGCGGCCTGCGTGACGGGATCCCCCGAGGGCACGTCCGCGGCGGCGCCGGGCACGTCCGCGGCGGCCTCGGCCGGCGGCACGGGCGTCTCCTCCGCGGGAGAGGAGAGATCGCTCCCGACGATCGGCGCGACGGGGAACGCCGTCGTCTGCGGGGCGGACTCGGCGACGGGAGGGCCGGCCTGCTGCGGCGCGGCGACGGGCCCGTGCTGCTGGGCCCACGGGGTCGGGATGCTGCCGTAGGGCGCCTGCTGCGGCGCGCCGGCGGGGTGCGGCGCGGCCTGCTGTCCGTCCCACGCGGGCGCGGGCGCGAGGCGCACACGGGCGAGGGGGCGAGCGGGCCGGGCGGTCGGGTGAGCGAGCACCTCGTCGCGCCCCGCGAAGTCATCGGAGAACGGCGGGACGAGCGGCGCCAGGGCGGTGAAGAACAGGCCGGCGAGCGCGACGATCAGCCCCAGCCAGGGCACGGGACTGGCGTAGGGGAAGGCGTTCCAGACGACCGCGAGCCAGACGTAGGCCGTGACGGCGAAGGCCACGGAGGCGAACTGGTCGATGCCGAGCCCGCCGATGCGCTGCAGCGACGGACGGAAGCGGCGCGCCGCGAGGAGCGACGATGCGAGGAGCGGCAGGAGCACGGCGCCGACCCAGTCGATCCCCATGCGCCACACCGGCAGATAGGCGCTCGGCCCGAAGAAGCCGACCTCCGACGTGCGCACGACACTGAAGAAGGACAGGAGGAGCAGAACCGCTCCCGCGCCGACCACGAACCACTCGCGCAGGGTGAACGGACCCGCGCCCTGCTGCGCGTTCGCGGGATCCTCCTCGAGCGGCTGCTCGTGCGACGCCTGCGCGATGAAGCGCTGGTTCGGGAGCGTCCCGGCGGCCGGCTGCTCATTCTCGGGTCGGGGGGCGTTCAGGTCAGTCACGATGCACTCCTTCTGACGTCGCGGCGCGAGACGACCCGATGATCCTACGCGTCGAGATCGAACGGATCATGCGAGGCACTGCGGACCGAGCAGGGCCTTGAGGTCGCCGAACAGCTCGGCGGAGATCCGCACGGGCTTGGGGACCTCGAAGACCTTGGCGACGCCGCCCCTGTGCATCTTCAGATGCACCTCCGTGTCGCCGGCATGCCGATCGAGCACCTCGGCCAGATCGCCCACGACGCGCTCGGTCGCCCGCGCCTCGGGCAGGAGGAGCATGAGCGGGCCGGACACGTCGTCCGTGCCGATGTCGGGCGCGAACGCCGCCTGCGCGTGGATGTTGAGCCCGTCGTCGCGGACCGACACGCGACCGCGCACCACGAGGATCGAGTCCTGCTGCAGGATCGGCTGGAACTCCGTGTAGGTCTTGCCCATGAACATGACCGTGACCTCGGCCTCGAAGTCCTCGATCGTGATCATGCCGTACGGGTTGCCGCTCGACTTCGCCACGCGATGCTGCGCGGTCGTCACGAGCCCCGCGATCATGACCTGGTCTCCGTCCGAGACGTCCTCCGAGTTCAGGAGGTCGTTGATCGTGATCGACCGGTGCTTCGCGAGCGGCACTTCGAGCCCCGCCAGCGGATGGTCGGAGACGTACAGGCCGAGCATGTCGCGCTCGAACGCGAGCTTGTCCTTCTTCGTCCACTCGGGTCGCTCCGGCACCTTGTTCGCCGCCTGCGGCTCGTCCCAGAGGCTGTCGAAGTCGAACCCGATCGCTCCCCCGGCGGCGTTGCGCTTGTCCGAGACGGCCTGCTCGACGGCCTGCTCGTGGATCTCCACGAGCGCGCGGCGCGTGGAGCCCATCGCGTCGAAGGCCCCGGCCTTGATGAGCGACTCGACCGTCCGCTTGTTCGTCACGTGCATCGGCACGCGATCGAGGAAGTCGTGGAACGACGTGTACGGCCCCTCCTCCCGCGCCTGGATGATGCCCTCGACCACGTTGTGGCCGACGTTGCGGACCGCGCCGAGGCCGAAGCGGATGTCGTCGCCGACGGCCGCGAAGAACTCGATCGACTCCGACACGTCGGGCGGGAGCACCCGGATCCCCATGCGCCGGCACTCGTTGAGGTACATCGCGAGCTTGTCGCGCGAGTCGCCGACCGACGTCAGCAGCGCGGCCATGTACTCGGCCGGATAGTGCGCCTTCAGGTACGCCGTCCAGTAGGAGACGACGCCGTACGCCGCCGAGTGGGCCTTGTTGAAGGCGTAGTCCGAGAAGGGCAGCAGGATGTCCCAGAGCGCCTTGATCGCACCGGCGCTGAAGCCGCGCTCTCTCATCCCCGCGGAGAAGCCCTCGTACTGCTTGTCCAGCTCGGACTTCTTCTTCTTGCCCATCGCGCGGCGCAGGATGTCGGCCTGTCCGAGGCTGAACCCGGCGACCCTCTGCGCGATCGCCATCACCTGCTCCTGGTAGATGATGAGGCCGTACGACTCCTCGAGGATGTCGGCGAGCGGCTCCTCGAGCTCAGGGTGGATCGGCGTGATCGCCTGCTCGCCGTTCTTGCGCAGCGCGTAGTTCGTGTGGGAGTTCGCCCCCATCGGCCCCGGACGGTAGAGCGCGATGAGGGCCGAGATGTCCTCGAAGCTGTCGGGCTTCATGAGGCGCATCAGCGACCGGAGCGGACCGCCGTCGAGCTGGAAGACGCCGAGCGAGTCGCCCCGGGTGAGGAGCTCGTACGCCTTGCGGTCGTCGAGCGCGAGGTGCTCGAGGTCGAGATCGACCCCCTGGTTGGTGCGGACGTTGTCGATCGCGTCCGAGATGATCGTGAGGTTGCGCAGCCCCAGGAAGTCCATCTTGATGAGGCCGAGCGACTCGCACGCCGGATAGTCGAACTGCGTGACGATCTGGCCGTCCTGCTCGCGCTTCATGATGGGGATGATGTCGATGAGCGGGTCGCTCGACATGATCACGCCGGCCGCGTGCACGCCCCACTGGCGCTTCAGCCCCTCGAGTCCCACGGCGCGGTCGTAGACCGTGCGCGCCTCCGGGTCGGTCTCGATGACCGTGCGGAACTCGCTCGCCTCCTTGTACCGGGGATGGTCGGGGTCGAACATGCCGTCCAGCGGCATGTCCTTCGCCATGACGGGCGGCGGCATCGCCTTCGTGAGCCGCTCGCCCATGCTGAACGGGAAGCCGAGCACGCGACCCGCGTCCTTGAGCGCCTGCTTCGACTTGATCGTGCCGTAGGTGACGATCTGCGCGACGCGCTCGTCGCCGTACTTCTCGGTCACGTAGTCGATGACCTCGCCGCGGCGCCGGTCGTCGAAGTCGACGTCGAAGTCGGGCATCGACACGCGGTCGGGGTTGAGGAAGCGCTCGAAGATGAGGCCGTGCTCGAGCGGGTCGAGGTCGGTGATGCGCATCGCGTACGCGACCATCGACCCTGCGCCCGATCCGCGCCCCGGCCCCACGCGGATCCCGTTCTCCTTCGCCCAGTTGATGAAGTCGGCGACCACGAGGAAGTATCCGGGGAACCGCATCTGGGTGATGATGCCGATCTCGTACTCGGCGCGCTTGCGCACCTCGTCCGGGATGCCGTTCGGGTAGCGGTAGTGGAGGCCCTTCTCGACCTCCTTGACGAACCAGCTCTCCTCCGTCTCGCCGTCGGGGACGGGGAAGCGCGGCATGTAGTTCGCAGAGGTGTCGAACTCGATCTCGCACCGCTCGGCGATGAGCAGCGTGCTGTCGCAGGCCTCGGGGTGGTCGCGGAACATCTGCCGCATCTCGGCCGCGGACTTGATGTAGTAGCCGTCGCCGTCGAACTTGAAGCGGTTCGGGTCGTCGAGGGTCGATCCGGACTGCACGCACAGGAGCGCCTCGTGGGCGGTCGCGTCGTGCTGGTGGGTGTAGTGCGAGTCGTTCGTGGCGACGAGCGGGATCCCCAGATCCTTCGAGATCTTCAGCAGGTCGCCGATGACGCGGCGCTCGATGTCGAGGCCGTGGTCCATGATCTCGCAGAAGTAGTTCTCCCTGCCGAAGATGTCCTGGAACTCGGCCGCCGCCTGACGCGCCTCCTCGTACTGTCCGAGCCGGAGGCGCGTCTGGACCTCGCCCGAGGGGCAGCCGGTCGTCGCGATGAGGCCCTTGGCGTAGGTCTGGAGCAGCTCGCGGTCCATGCGCGGCTTGAAGTAGTAGCCCTCCAGGCTCGCGAGCGAGCTGAGCCGGAAGAGGTTGTGCATGCCGGGGGTGTTCTCGGCCCACATGGTCATGTGGGTGTAGGCGCCGGCTCCCGAGACGTCGTCGCGCTTCTGGTCGGCTGTTCCCCACGCCACGCGCGTCTTGTCGGAGCGGTGGGTGCCGGGGGTGACGTACGCCTCGAGGCCGATGATGGGCTTCACGCCGGCGGCCTTCGCCGCGTTGTAGAACTCGAAGGAGGCGTAGTTGTTGCCGTGATCGGTCACCGCGATCGCCGGCATCTCCATCTCGGCCGCGGCCTTCGTCATCTCGGTGAGCTTCGCCGCCCCGTCGAGCATCGAGTACTCGCTGTGGACGTGGAGGTGCACGAAGTTGTCGGAGGCCATGGCTCCAGTCTAGGTTCGCCGGATGGCCGTCGGCCGGGCGAGGCGGCGAGTCCGCCGAGCGCGTCGGACGACGAGGACGCCCCTGCGTCGGGCGGAGGCCGCCGCGGTCTCCCGAGGCGCTCAGCCCTCGCGCAGGACGTCGAGCGCGTGCTGCAGATCGGCCGGGTAGGGCGACGCGAAGGAGACCGTCTCCCCCGTCGACGGGTGCGCGAACGAGAGCCGATGCGCGTGGAGCCACTGCCTGGTCAGGCCGAGGCGCTCCGAGAGCGTCGGATCGGATCCGTAGAGCGGGTCGCCGACGCAGGGGTGGCGGTGAGCCATCATGTGCACGCGGATCTGATGGGTGCGGCCCGTCTCGAGGTGCACCTCCAGCAGGCTCGCCCGCGGGAACGCCTCGATCGTCTCGTAGTGCGTGATCGAGTCCTTCCCCGACGGGGTGACCGCGAACTTCCACGAGTGGCTCGGATGCCGCCCGATCGGCGCGTCGATGGTGCCGGCGAACGGATCCGGATGCCCCTGGACGACCGCGTGGTAGATCTTCTCCACCGTGCGGTCCCGGAAGGCGCGCTTGAGCACCGTGTAGGCGTGCTCGCTCTTCGCGACGACCATGAGGCCGCTCGTGCCGACGTCGAGGCGATGGACGATGCCCTGCCGCTCGGCGGCTCCGCTCGTCGCGATGCGGACGCCCGCGGCGAGGAGCGCGCCGGGAACGGTCGGCCCCTCCCATCCGACGGACGGGTGCGACGCGACGCCCGCCGGCTTGTCGACCACGACGATGTGCGCGTCCTCGTGCACGATGCGGAGGTCGGGGACCTCGACGGCGACGACGACGGGATCCCGCCGCTCCTCCCAGGTCACGTCGAGCCAGGATCCGCCCGTCACGCGGTCGGACTTGCCCACCGCGCGGCCGTCGAGCTCGACGCCCCCGGCCGCCGCCACCTCGGCCGCGAACGACCGGGAGAAGCCGAGCATCTTCGCGAGCGCCTGATCGACCCTCTGCCCCTCGAGTCCCTCCGGAACCGGGAGGCGGCGCGATTCAGGCATCCGCCGTCTCCTCGTCCTCCTCGCGGCGCGCCAGGTCCCGGCCGCGCGTGCCGTCGAGCCGGAGGTCGATGACGACGAGCAGCGCCACGGAGAGCATGCCGCCGACGATGAAGATGTCGGCGACGTTGTAGATCGCGGGGTCCGTCCAGAACCACATCCACGGGGTGAGGATGAAGTCGACCACGTGGCCGACGCCGAATCCCGGCTCCCGCAGCAGCCGGTCGGCGAGATTGCCGAGCACGCCGCCCAGCAGCAGCCCCAGGACCACCACCCACAGGCGCGATCGCACCCGCGTGATGGCGAGGAAGACGATCGCGCAGGCGACGAGCGCCAGCGCGATCGTGAAGATCCAGGTGACGCCCTCCCCCATGGAGAACGCGGCGCCCGGGTTGTACACGAGCAGCCACTGCAGCGCCTCGCCGACGACCGGCACCGGCTGGCGCTCCTCGAGGGAGGCGATGGCGGCGCTCTTGCTCAACTGGTCGGCGGCCAGCACCACGACTGCGAGGACAGCGATCGCGATGCCGGCCGCCGGACCGGGAAGAGGTGCTCTTCTCGTCACAGACGTCCGCGGCTCAGAGGCCGAACGCGGACGACGGCGAGTTGCCCTTGTCGGAGCCGCCGGGAGCGTCGAGGTCGGCGAGCTTCTGCTCGAAGTAGCCGCGCAGCTGCGCGCGGTAGTCGCGCTCGAACTGACGCAGCTCGGTGATCCGCCCCTCGAGGCTCTTGCGCTCGCTGTCGAGCTTCTGCGAGATCTCGCGCTGCTTGGCCTCCGCGGCCGACACGATGCTCGACGCCTTGAGCTCGGCCTCGTCGACGAGCTGCTTCGCCTTCGCCTCGCCCTCCGCGACGTGCTCGTCGTGCAGGCGCTCGGCGCGGGCGATGATGCTCGCGGCGCTCGAGGCGGTGCTCGTGACGCTCGACGTGTCGGCGGTCGGCTCCGGCTCCGCGGGAGCCGCGGGCTCCTCGACGACGGGCTCCGGGGCCGGAGCGGGCTCGGGGGTCGCGGCCGGGGCGGCGGCGGGAGCGCCGCTCTCGAGCTCGGCGACGCGCGCCTTGAGCTGCTCGTTCTCCTCGATCGTCTTCCGCCACTCGACGACGATCTCGTCGAGGAAGTCGTCCACCTCGTCGGGGTCGAAGCCCTCCTTGAAGCGGACGTGCTGGAACTGCTTGGTGACGACGTCTTCCGGCGTCAGGCTCATAATGTCGGCTCCTCTTTCGATGGCGAGATCATCTTAGATCAGAAGTGTCGGGTCAGAACATGAACACGATCGCACGCAGGACGCTCATCAGGACGAAGCACAGCAGCATCGTCAGAGCGAACCCGAGGTCGATCGCGACCTGTCCGATCCGCAGCGGCGGGATGCGCTTGCGGAAGAAGCGGATGGGAGGATCGGTCAGCGTGTACACGGCCTCGCACAGGACGAGCATGAAGCCGCGGGGACGCCAGGACCGGTTGAACAGCGGGATGTACTCGAGGATGAGACGCACGAACAGCGTCACGACGTACAACGAGAGCACGATGTGCAGGATCGTTGCGACGAACCCGATGAGACCCACGAGAGACCACCCTACGCGACGGGACCCGGCGCGCCCAAAGGCGCCCCGGGTCCGAGACCTGACGAGCTGATCCGGCGTCAGCCGGAGAACGCCGTGTCGTCGGCGGGAGCGATCCCGCCGTCTCCCGACACCGCGATGTTCTCCGGGCTGAGCAGGAAGACCTTGCTCGTGACCCGCTCGATGCGGCCGTAGAGCCCGAGCGACAGTCCGCTCGCGAAGTCGATGAGGCGCCTGGCGTCGGCATCGCTCATCTGCGACACGTTGATGATGACCGGGAGCCCCTCGCGGAAGTGCTCCGCGATCGCCTGCGCGTCGCGGTACTGCTTCGGGTGGACCGTCACGATCTCGCTGACCGACCCGGAGGCGGGCTGGTGCACGACGGCGGGGCGACGCAGGGGGGTCACGGGAGCGGTCCTCTCATCATCGTGCGGGGTCTCCTCGCGGTGCTCGCGCTGCGGCGTGCGGGCGGGCTGCTGCGGGGCGACCTCCTCGGCGTATTCCTCTTCGTCTGCGAGGCCGAGGTAGACCATCGTCTTCTTGAGCGGGTTCGCCATGGCGTCCTCCGGGTGTGTCGTCGTGCTCGTCTTGTGTGAAGGCTAATCGCGCGACGGCCGCTGACCGGTGATTGCGGTGCCGATCCGCAGGTGTGTCGCGCCGGCGGCGACGGCCTCCGCGAAGTCGTGCGACATGCCGGCCGAGATCGCGGCCGCGTCCGGCGCGATCGACCGGACGCGCGCCGCGTGCGCCGCGAGCCGCTCGAACGCCACGGCGGGGTGCTCCTCGAGGGGCGCCACGGCCATCGTCCCGACGAGGCGCAGGGACGGGGAGGAGACGATCGCCTCGGCGAGCGCCTCCAGATCGGCGGGCGCCGCGCCTCCGCGGCCCGGATCGTCCGTGAGGTTCACCTGCGCGAAGACGTCGAGGGGCGCGTCGCCCGACTCGGCCGCCCGCTCGAGCGCGTCGACCAGCCGCACCCGATCCACCGAGTGGACCGCGTCGGCGGCGCGCCGGACCGCACGCGCCTTCTTCGTCTGCACCTGGCCGATCGCGTGCCACCGCAGGCCGGAGAGCCCGTCGAGCTCGGCCCGCTTCGCCGTGAGCTCCTGCTGCCGGTTCTCCCCGACGTCGCGCACGCCGAGGGCGTGCAGCTCGGCGACGAGGGACGCCGGATGGAACTTCGTCACGACGATGCGGGTGAGCTCCGCCGGCGAGCGGCCGGCGGAGCGCGCCGCGGCGGCGATCCGCTCGTCGACCTCGGCGAGGCGCGACGCGAGCGAGGTCACTTCAGGAATTCGGGGATGTCGATGTCGTCATCGTCGTACCCGCCGGGCTCGGGCAGGGCCTGAGCCGTGGGGATCGAGGGAGCCGGCTGCTCGACGATCGCCTGCGGCCGCTCCTCTTCCTCCTGCGCGTCGGCGGAGGGCGCCTCGGACGAGGCGCCGTCGCCCGGGAGCACGGGCCGTCGCGGCTCCTCGCTCCGCGCGCCGAAGGACGGGACCTCGACGCGCGGCGCCGGATCGCCCCCGTCGAAGCCCGCGGCGACGACCGTGACCCGGACCTCGTCGCCGAGGGTGTCGTCGATGACGGTTCCGAAGATGATGTTCGCCTCGGGGTGCGCGGCCTCCTGCACGAGGCGGGCGGCATCGTTGATCTCGAAGATGCCGAGGTTCGACCCGCCCTGGATCGACAGGAGCACGCCGTGCGCGCCCTCGATCGAGGCCTCGAGCAGCGGGGACTCGACCGCGAGCTCGGCCGCCTTGATCGCGCGGTCGGCGCCGCGCGCCGATCCGATGCCCATGAGCGCGGACCCCGCGCCCTGCATGACGCTCTTGACGTCGGCGAAGTCGAGGTTGATGAGTCCCGGCGTCGTGATGAGGTCGGTGATGCCCTGCACGCCGGCGAGGAGCACCTGGTCGGCCGTCGCGAACGCCTCGACCATGGAGATGCCGCGGTCGCTGATCTCGAGCAGGCGGTCGTTCGGCACGACGATGAGGGTGTCGACCTCCTCCTTGAGCACGGACACGCCCTGCTCGGCCTGCTGCTGGCGCCTGCGCCCCTCGAAGGAGAACGGCTTCGTGACGACGCCGATCGTCAGCGCGCCGATGGACTTGGCGATGCGCGCGACGACGGGCGCGCCGCCGGTGCCGGTGCCGCCTCCCTCGCCCGCGGTGACGAAGACCATGTCGGCGCCCGCGAGCGCCTGCTCGATCTCCTCGGCGTGGTCCTCGGCGGCGCGTCGGCCGACCTCGGGGTCGGCGCCCGCGCCGAGACCGCGCGTGAGATCGCGGCCGACGTCGAGCTTGACGTCGGCGTCGCTCATCAGCAGCGCCTGCGCATCGGTGTTGATCGCGATGAACTCGACGCCGCGCAGCCCGATCTCGATCATGCGGTTGACGGCGTTGACGCCGCCGCCGCCGACGCCGACCACCTTGATGACGGCGAGGTAGTTCTGGTTCTGGCTCATGCTGCCTCCATCGAATGAACCCGGGCTGCCGCCGGCGGCTCCCTCGGCGAGCCCTCAACCTTAAACCTCAACAGGAGGGTTAAAGTATGCGCCGGCATAGATCTTGTGCTCGTGTCGACGCTACGTGGGATGCGGCGGACATCCGTCAACGCGCCGGGGCGTGTCGGGAGAAATCGCTCCCCGGGCGCGTCAGCCGACGACGAGCACCCCGGCGGAGGAGACGTCGTAGACCGAGACCTCCTCGGGAGGGTTCGCCTTCATCCCGCTCTTCAGCGTCTCGAGCTTGCGCGCCGTGTCCTCCGAGCTCCCCCAGACCACGCGCACGCCCCCGCCGTCGGAGAGGAACAGCGCGATGTCCTCGGGCGAGGACGCGGACACGGACGTCACGCGCGAGAGGACGTCGTCGGGCAGCGAGCGCAGCACCTGGCCCGCCGCGGCGAACGCCGCGGATCCCGGCCCTCCCTCGGCGTCGGCGATCGGCAGCCCCTCCGGCCGCTCCGGATCGGTCGCGAGCGCCACGCCCGCGGCGTCGACGGTCGTGAAGCCCGCGTCCGACTCGATGACGGCGACCGGGGTGCGCTCGACGATGCGCACGACGAGCTCGTGCGGGGGGCGCGCCTCGACCTGATAGGTCTCGATGAGGGGGAAGCCGACGAGCTCCGCCTTGATCTCGCTGTGGTCCACGAGAGGCAGGGGTCTCCCCCGCTGCGCGTCGAGCGCGGAGGAGATCGCCTCGGGCGAGATCGTCTCCGCCCCGACGACCTCGATGCTCTCGACGGCGAACAGCGGACTGTAGGCCGCGCCCACGCTTCCGGCGCCGACGATCAGGAAGGCCGCCCCCGCGCCGATCCACGCCCGGCGACGGCGCCGCGAACGCGCCGTGAACCGGCGCACCTCGCGACGCTCGAGGGAGCTCTGCCGACGATGCTCCCGCCAGCGGCGCAGCCGCCCGCCGTCCGACGACCAGCGGGAGTCGGGGACGTCCCCCGCGTCGTCGTCCTCGAGCGGATCCTCCCCGGATCCCTCGCCGCTGTCCGCCCCGCGCCCGCGTCGGACGAACGACAGCAGATCCGTCGGCCGGCGCCGCGGCGTCTCCTCCTCGAGCGCGCCGGACGGCGCGTCGGCCTCCTCGTCGGCCGGCGCGCTCGACCGCTCGCGCGGCGGCAGGGGGCCAGGACGCTTCACGCTGCGCTCCTCAGTTCCGGGGCGCCTCGCCGCGGAGCGCCTCGAGCACCTGCGGGATGATGAGGTATACGTTGCCGCACCCGAGCGTGATGATGAAGTCGCCCGGCTCGGCCACCTCCGCCGCGCGCTCGGCCGCGCGCTGCCAGTCCGGCTCGTACGACACGTCCGACGCGTCCCGGAACGCGCTCGAGACGAGCTCGCCCGTGACACCCGGAATCGGATCCTCGCGCGCCCCGTAGACGTCGAGGACGACCGTGTGGTCGGCGTGCTCCTCGAGCACCTGCGCGAACTCCCCCGCCATGAGCTGCGTCCGGGAGTAGGTGTGGGGCTGGTGGAGGGCGATGATCCGCCCGGCGCCGACGACGTCGCGCGCGCCCTGGAGGGCGGCGGCGACCTCCGTCGGGTGATGGGCGTAGTCGTCGAAGACCCGCACCCCGCGCTCCTCGCCGTGCAGCTCGAAACGCCGCACGGTGCCGCCGAAGGCCTCCACGGCCCGCAGCGCTGGCTCGAGCTCGTACCCGAGCGCGATCAGCACCGCGACCGCGCCGGCCGCGTTGATCGCGTTGTGCCGGCCGGGGACGGTCAGCCGCCCCTCGACCCGCTCGTCTCCCCTGACCAGAGCGAAGGACACAGGGCCCTCGGTCGAGATGCCCTCGACGCGGAGGTCCGCGCCGGCCGCCTCGCCGAACGTGACCACGTTGCCGTGCGTCAGGCGCGCGGCGACGCGCTGCGCGCCCGGGTCGTCCGACGAGATGACGACGGCCTCGCTCGCCGCGTCGGCGAAGCGCACGAAGGCGTCGTCGAAGGCCTCGTGGGAGCCGTAGTGGTCGAGATGGTCGGCGTCGACGTTCGTGATGAGGGCGACCGCGGTGTCGTACAGGAGGAACGTGCCGTCCGACTCGTCGGCCTCGACGACGAACAGGTCGTCGGAGCCTCCGCGGCTGGAGACGCCGTACGCCTGGATCACCCCGCCGTTCACGAAGCTGGGATCCGCCCCGAGCCCCTCGAGGCCGGTGACGATCATGCCGGTCGACGTCGTCTTGCCGTGGGCGCCCGCGACCGACACGAGCCGGTGCGATCCGATGAGGAACGCCAGCGCCTGCGAGCGGTGCAGCAGCGTGAGGCCGCGCTCCCTGGCCGCGAGCAGCTCCGGGTTGTCGGGCCAGATGGCCCCCGTGTAGACGACGACGTCGACGTCTCCCAGGTTCGCCGCGTCGTGGCCGATGCTCACGCGGGCGCCGAGCTCCGCGAGATCGCGGGTGTTCTGGCTCTCCGCGCGGTCGGACCCCGAGACGGGCACGCCCGCGGCGAGGAACATCCGGGCGAGGCCGGAGATGCCGGACCCGCCGATGCCGATGAAGTGCACGGAGCGGATCTCGTCCGGGATCGGGACGGTGAGGTCGGGAGCGATCATGATCAGGCCTTCCCCGCGCTCGCGAGCGCGCGGTCGAGATGGGCGACGACGTTCTCCGTGCCGCGGCGGGTGCCCGCCTCGCGTGCGGCGGCGGCCATCTCGTCGATCGCACGGCGGTCGTTCAGCAGCGGCATGACCTCGTCGCGCACCCGGTCGGAGTCGAACTCCGCGTCGTCGATGAGGAGCGCCGCGCCCGCTCGCACGCTGGCCGCCGCGTTGAGCGCCTGCTCGCCGTTGCCGACGGCGTACGGCACGTAGACGGCGGGGATGCCGAGGGCCGCGATCTCGGAGACGGTCGACGCGCCGGCGCGGGAGACGATGAGGTCGGCGAGCGAGAAGGCGAGATCCATGCGGTCGACGTAGCGCCGCATCGCGTACCCCTCCTGCTCGGGATCGACGAGGTCGCTCTTCTCCCCCGTGATGTGCAGCAGCTGCCATCCCGCGCCGCGCACGTCGCGCCAGGATCCGATGAGCGCGTCGTTGATGCGGCGCGCGCCGAGCGAGCCGCCGAACGCGAGGAGCACCGGCTTCGCGGGGTCGAGGCCGAAGTACCGCGCCGCCTCCTCGCGGAGGGCCGCGCGGTCGAGGTCCGCGATCTCCGGGCGCAGCGGCATGCCGACGACCTCGCCTCGCTTCAGCGGGGTGCCCTCGAACGCGACGCCGACGGCGGCGGCCGATCGCGCGCCGAGCACATTCGCGAGGCCGGGGCGGGCGTTCGCCTCGTGGACCACCGCGGGCACGCCCTCGCGCCGCGCCGCCACGTAGGCGGGCGCCGCCGCGTATCCGCCGACGCCGAGCACGACGTCGACGCCGCGGTCGCGGATGTAGCCGCGCACGCGCGAGACCGCCGCCGAGAAGCGCCGGGGGAACCGCAGCGCCGCGAGGTCGGGGCGGCGGGGGAAGGGGACCTTCTGCACGATCAGCAGCTCGTAGCCGCGCTCGGGGACGAGCCGGGACTCGAGCCCCTCCGCCGTGCCGAGCACGAGCACCTCGTCGTCGGGGCGGCGCGCCTTCAGCGCGTCGGCGACCGCGAGCAGGGGGTTCACGTGTCCGGCGGTGCCGCCGCCGGCGAGCAGGTAGGTCGTCACCGGACGATCTTATGCCGTTCCGCCTGGGGGTCGGCGGAGCCGCCGCGGGGCGGCAGCGTGCGCGCGAACGACAGCAGCACGCCGCAGGCGAGTAGGATCGCGATGAGCGACGATCCGCCGGAGGACAGGAACGGCAGCGGCACGCCGAGCGCCGGGAACACGCGCAGGACGACGCCGATGTTCACGAGCGCCTGCCCGATGATCCAGGTGCCGAGGCTCCCCGCCGCGACCCGCACGAACAGGTCGTCCGTGCGCTGCACGATGCGGAAGATCGCCACCGCGAGCACCGCGAACAGCGCGAGCACCACGACGCACCCCAGCAGCCCGAGCTCCTCGCCGAGGATCGCGAAGATGTAGTCGTCCGCGGCCGCGGGCAGCCAGTTGTACTTCTCCTTGGAGTTGCCGAGGCCGACCCCGAGGATGCCGCCTCCCGCGAGCCCCCAGATGCCGTGCAGCGGCTGGTAGCAGGTGTCGAGGTAGTCGGCGCACTCGCGGTCGAACACGCTGAAGATGCGCCGCATGCGGTTCTCGCTCGTGAAGATGGCCGCCGACACCCCGGCGAGGCCGACGACGACGATCGGGAGGATGAACCGCAGCGGATACCCGCCGAAGAACATCGCCCCGAGCACGATGAGCGCCATGATCATGGTCGTGCCCAGGTCCTCGCCGGCCATGACCGTGGCGAGGGCGAGCCCCGCGACCGGCAGCAGCGGGATCATCGCGTGCCAGAACCGATGGGCGAGCGGACGCTTGCGGGCGATGATGAAGGCCAGCCAGACCGCGAGCCCGAGCTTGAGGAACTCCGACGGCTGCAGCGTCGACGAGCCGATCAGGATCCAGTTGCGGTTGCCGCCGAACTCGTGCCCCAGGGGGGTGAACACGAGCATCTGCAGCGCGATGCCGAGGCCCAGCGCGATCCACGCCAGCTTGCGGAACCAGGACGCGGGGAAGCGGCTGAGCAGGAACATCGCGGGGATCGCGACGGCCGCGTAGATGAGGTGGGTCGTGCCGCCTCCGAAGGGGCTGCCACTGTCGCGGATCGAGGTCACGGTCGTCGCGGAGAACACCATGACCACGCCGAACGCCGTCAGCAGCACCGCCGTGGAGGCGATGAGGAGGAACTCGACGGAGACGGGGCGCATCCCGCGCCCGAGGCTCACCCGGGCGGCGAGCAGGCGGCGCTCAGTGCGCTCCTGCGTCTTCTCCGTCGCCATGGGCGCTCCCCTTCTCGATCCGGTCCGCCACGGCCCGAGCGAAGCGGTCGCCGCGCTCGCCGTAGGTGCGGAACTGGTCGAACGACGCGGCCGCCGGCGCCAGCAGGACGACGTCGCCGCTCCGGGCGACCGCGTCCGCCAGCTCGACGGCGCGCGCCATGACGTCCTCAGTCTGCGCGTCGTCCACCTCGTAGAGGGGCACCCCGGGGGCGTGTCGGGCGAACGCGTCGCGCACGGGGGCGCGGTCCGCTCCGATCACGATCGCGGCCTTCGTCCGCGCCCCGTGGTCCGCGACGAGCGCGCCGATGTCGACGCCCTTGAACAGGCCGCCGACGATCCAGATCGCGCCCGGGTGGGCGGTGAGCGAGGCGACCGCCGCGTGGGGGTTCGTCGCCTTCGAGTCGTCGATCCAGGTGATCCCGCCCGAGCGCCCGACGACCTGGATCCGGTGCGGATCGGGCGAGAACCCCGCGAGCGCGTCGCGCACGGCGGCGTGGGCGATGCCCGCCGAGAGGCTGAGGGCCGCGGCCGCCAGGATGTTCCGCACCATGTGCGGAGCGGCGAGGTCGCGCTCCCGCAGCGCGTCGATCGTCGTGATCTCCGCGGCCGATGTGCGGCGGTTCTCGACGAACGCCCGGTCGGCGAGGATGCCCTCCACGACGCCCAGGTCGCTCGGGCCCGGGATGCCGAGGTCGAAGCCGATGGCGCGCGCGCCCTCGGTCACCTCGGCCTCCTCCACCATGCGGAGCGTCGCCTCGTCGGCCTTGCTGTAGACGCACGCCGTGGTCGTGTGACGGTAGACGACGGCCTTCGCATCGCGGTACGCCTCGGCCGAGCCGTGCCACTCGAGGTGGTCGTCGGCGAGGTTGAGGCAGACGGACGCGAGCGGCACGGGCGCCCCCGGGCCGTCCGTCAGCCCGAGGTACCAGAGCTGGTGGCTCGACAGCTCGACGACGAGCACGTCGAACCCGGCCGGGTCGCGCACCGCGTCGAGGATCGGCACGCCGATGTTGCCACACGGCGCGGCGCGCAGACCGCCCGCCACGAGCATCGAGGCGGTGAGGTTCGTCGTCGTGGTCTTGCCGTTGGTCCCGGTGATGAGGATCCACTCGGCGGGGGTCCCGTCGGGGCGCACGACCTTGTCCCGCACCCGCCAGGCGAGCTCGATGTCGCCCCAGAGGGGGATCCCCGCCTCGCGCGCCCACGCGATGACCGGGTGGGACGGGGAGAAGCCGGGCGAGGCGACGACGACGTCGGGAGCGAAGTCGACGAGCTCGCGCGGCGCCTCCGAGAGCGGCGTCTCGAGGAGCGACGCGCCGATCACCGGGATCAGGCGCGCGTGCTCCTCGTCGGCCGTCTCGGTGACGACGAGCACCTCGGCGCGGAGCTCCGCGAGCGTGTCCGCCACCGAGAACCCCGTCGCGGCGAGGCCGAGGACCGCGACGCGCAGGCCGGCCCAGTCGGCGTTCCAGCTCGTGAGAGCGTCGAGGCGGGAGAGCGCGGGACCGGTCATACTCGGGAGAGCCATTCGATGTAGAGCAGGCCGACGCCGCTGATCGCGAAGAGCCCCGCGATGATCCAGAACCGCACGACGATCGTCGACTCGGGCCAGCCGCGCAGCTCGAAGTGGTGGTGGATCGGGCTCATCAGGAACAGGCGCTTGCCGTGCGTGAGCTTGAAGTAGAGGCGCTGGAGGATGACGGAGCCGCTCGACATGACGAACAGCCCGGCGATGAGCACGCCGAGGAGCTCCGTGCGGGTGAGCACGGCCATCGCCGTGATCACGCCGCCGATCGCCATCGAGCCGACATCGCCCATGAAGACCTTCGCCTTCGGCGCGTTCCACCAGAGGAATCCGATGAGCGAGCCGACGACCGCGGCCGACACGATCGAGAGATCGAGGGGATCGCGCACCTGGTAGCAGGCCGCGAGGTTGTCCGGGGCGATGCCCGCTCCCCCGCAGGTCTGGTTGAACTGCCAGAACGCGATCGTGCTGTAGGCGCCGACGACGAAGATGCCTGCGCCCGCGGCGAGGCCGTCGAGGCCGTCCGTGAGGTTCACGGAGTTCGAGAAGCCCGTGCCGAGCAGCGACAGCCACGCCATGTACAACAGCCAGCCGAGCACCGGGGTGAGCGCGAAGAACGAGAGCACGTCGATGTCTCGGATGAAGGAGATGTACCCGCTGCCGGGGGTGAGCTCGTAGCGGTTGCGGAAGTGCAGGGCCGCGATGCCGAACGGCACCATCACGAGCACCTGGCCGACGATCTTCTTCCACCCGGACAGGCCCGCGTAGTTCTGCATCTTGACTTTGAGGAAGTCGTCGATGAAGCCGACGAGGCCGAACCCGAGCATGAGCCAGATGACGAGCCAGCCCGAGATCGTGGGCGGATTCCCGCCGCCGTAGGTGCCCGCCAGGTATCCGACGATCGTGCCGAGGATGAAGATGACGCCGCCCATCGTGGGCGTGCCCCGCTTCATCTCGTGCTTGGGCGCGTTGAAGCCCTCGCCGTCGGTGCGGATGACCTGTCCCCATCCCCAGTGGCGGAACAGCCGGAGGAAGACGGGGGTGAGCAGGAGCGTGAAGGCGAGCGAGATCGCCGCCGCCGCCAGAAGGGATCTCACGAGAACGCCTCTCCCAGTCGATCGCCGAGCAGACGGAGCCCGGCGGCGTTGGACGATTTCACGAGCACGCGATCGCCGTCGCGCAGCTCGTCCGCGAGGTAGTCGTACGCCTCGTCCGCGGTGGCGAAGAACACGGCCTCCCCGCTCCACGACCCCTCGGCGATCGCGGCGAGGTAGAGCGCGCGGGCCTCCTCGCCGACCACGACGATCCGCGGGATGCGCAGGCGCACGGCGAGGAGCCCGATGCGCTGGTGCTCCTCGACGTGCTGGTCGCCCAGCTCGTTCATCGCGCCGAGCACGGCGACCATGCGCTCGCCCGGTCCGGTGATCTGCGCGAGGGTGCGCAGGGCGGCCTGCATCGCGTCGGGGCTGGCGTTGTAGGCGTCGTTGATGATGCGGACCCGGTCGGATCCCATCACCTGCATGCGCCAGCGCTCCGCGAGCTCGACCCTCTCCAGGCGCGCGGCGGCGCGTCGGGGGTCGACGCCGAGCGCGACCGCCGCGGTGAGGGCGGCCATCGCGTTCTTGACGTGGTGGGCGCCGAGAACCTGCAGGTGCAGGTCGATGCGCTCCCCGTCGACCTCGAGGACGGTGTCGGTGCCGGAGGCGGTCACGGCGACGTCGAGCGCGCGCACCTGGGCGCCCTCGCCCTCCCCGAACCAGCGGACGGAGACGCCGCGCGCCTCCGCGGTGGGCGCCATCGCGCTCACCCGCGGGTCGTCGGCGTTCAGCACCGCGACGCCGCCCGGCCGCACGGCCTCCACGAGCTCGCGCTTGGCGAGAGCCGTCCGCTCGATGCCGCCGAAGCCGCCCGCGTGCGAGAGGCCGACCATGAGCACGACGCCCACGTCCGGGGTCACGAGGCCGGCCAGGCGGGCGATCTGCCCCGGGGCGTCGGCGCCCAGCTCGCAGATGAGGAACTCGGTGCTCTCGGTCGCGCGCAGCATCGTGAGCGGCGCCCCGACCGCGTTGTTGAAGGACGCCACCGGCGCGACGGTCTCGCCGACCTCGCCGAGCACGGCGGCCAGCATGTTCTTCGTGGTGGTCTTGCCGTTCGATCCCGTGATGCCCACGACCCGCAGACGACCGAGGGCGCGCACGCGCGCGACGACCTCCCGCGCGAGGCGCGCGAGCGCCTCCACGACGTCCTCCACGACGATCTGCGTGACGGGCTCGTCGACGGGCCTCTCGACGAGGGCCAGCGCGGCCCCCTTCTCGACGGCCGCCCCGATGAAGAGGTGGCCGTCCGTCGTCTCGCCGGGCTTCGCGACGAAGACGCCGCCGGGTGCGATGGCGCGGGAATCGGTGTCGACGGCGCCCGACACCGCGGTCTCCGCGGTGTCTCCGCCGTGCAGCCGCAGGTCGCCGTCCGCGAGGGAGGCGATCTCGGCGAGGGTGAGAGCGATCATGTGTCTAAGGTGTTCTCCTGCTCGCGAGCGCGGATCAGTCCGTGAACTTGGGAAGGGGCTCGAACGGCTCGCTCGACGGCATCACTCGATAGGTCTTCAGGACCTGGGTCATCGCCTTGTTGAACGCCGGGGCGGTGGCCGCAGATGACGTTACCCTACGCGGCTCGTCGAGCGTCACCATGACGATGTACTCAGGATCCTCGGCCGGCGCCATGCCGATGAGGCTCGTGTAGTAGGCGTTCGCCTTGTATCCGCCGCTGCCGTCGGTCTTCTGCGCGGTTCCCGTCTTGGCGGCCACGCGGTAGCCCGGGATCGAGATCTGCTCGGAGACGGCGCCCTCGGCGGCGACGTTCTCGAGGATCTGCACCGTCTGGTCGGCGGCCTGCTCGCCGATGACGCGCTCGGCCTCGGGCAGGTCCTCCTTCTCGACGGTGCCGTCCGCGCGGGTGCAGCCGTCGACGATGTGGAGCGGCTGCCGGACGCCGCCGTTCGCGAGCGTCTGGTAGGCGCTCACGACCTGCGGCATCGTGACGAGCATCGCCTGGCCGAAGGTCGTCGCGTAGTAGGTCTGGTTGTCCCACGTGTCGGCGGGGTGCAGCAGTCCCGGCTCCTCCCCCGCGAAGTCGATCGGCGTGGGCGTTCCGACGCCGAACCGCTCGAGGTACTCCTGGCGGGTCTGCGCGGGGACGAGCTCGCCGATCTTCGACAGCGCGACGTTGGACGAGTCGACCATCGCTCCGGCGAGCGTGTACTCGTACTGCGGGTGGGAGAAGGAGTCGCCGACGCGCGCGCCGTTCGGGAACTCCTCGAAGCCCGAGGCGGAGACGTGCGTCAGGGGCGTCGCGGCCCCCTGGTCGAGCACGGTCGCCGTCGTGAGCGCCTTGAAGGTCGAGCCCGGCTCGAACGGGGTGGTGAAGATGCGCGAGCCGCGATCCTCGGGCTCGGCCGCGGAGGGATCGTTCGGATCGACCGTCGGGTACTCGACGGCGGCCTTCACCTCGCCCGTGGCGACCTCGGCCACCATGATCTGCCCGGCGAGCGCCTGCTGCGTCTCGACCTCCTCCTTGAGCATCTGGAGGAGGTACCAGCTGAGGTCGGTGTCGATCGTCAGCTGCAGCGTGCCGCCGTCGGTCGCCGGAGAGGAGTGGGTCGTGCCGGGGATGCGGACGCCGTGGTCGCCGGACACCTGGTAGGTGATCTCGCCGTCCTCCGACGCGAGGCAGCCGTCCTCGATCCGCTCGTATCCGGCGAGGGGCTCCTCGTCGCCGCCGACGAAGCCGACGATGTTGCCGGCGACGGCTCCGTTCGGGTAGGTGCGGGACTTCTGCGTCTCGAAGCTCAGCATCGGCGCGTCCAGCTGGAGGAGGTCGCGGTACTGCTCGGTCGTGAGCCCGGTCGCGATGCGGAGGTACTGGGCGTTCGGGTTCGCCTCGAGCGCGTCGGCGACCGACTTCTCGATGTCGGAGCCGCTCGCGTCGACGATCTCGCCGATGCGCTCGGCGAGATGCCCCCACGACTCCACGTACTCCTCGCCGGCGTCGTCGTGGCGCGTCACGTCCTGGGCGTGGCGGGGGTTGATCACGGCGATGTAGCGCACCGTGCTCGAGGCGAGGACGTCGCCGGCGTCGTCGACGATCGATCCGCGCACGCCGTGCACGGTGTCCGACTGCACCATCGAGGCGATGGTCTGGGAGTCCTCGACGTGCTCCTGTGCGCGCACCACCTGGATGTCGAACAGCCGCACGACGAACGCGAGCAGCACGACGAGGATCGCGACGAGCGCGACGCTCGTGCGGCGCCGCACGCTCGGGGCGGTCTTCGCGGTCATCCTGTTCCCCCTCGGCTTCTGTCCTGGGTCTCTAGTGCGTGGAGGGCGACGGCAGCCCGTCGCCGATCGCGGGCGGGACGGGCATGTCCCCCGGCAGATCGGATGCCGGGTCGGATCCCTCGTCGACCGTCGCGTCGGGATCCGTGATCAGCGGGGTGTCGGCGATGAGGGCGTTGGGGGCGGCGCTGCCGCCGGACACGTCGACGGTCGACGTCGATCCCGCCGCCTCTCCCGCGCCCGTGACCTTCGCGTCGCTCAGCCGCAGGTAGCTGGGCGACGAGTCGATGACCATCCCGAGCGCGGCGGCGTTCGCGGCGAGGTACTGGGGCGATGCGAGCCCCGCGACGTCGTCCGACAGCTCCTGCACGTCGAGCGTGAGCTGCCGCTCCTCCGCCTGGAGCGCGGCGAGCTCGTACGACCCCTGCGCGGTGAGGATCGACACCCCGAGCTGGGCGAGTCCGATGAGCGCCGCGCCCGCCACGGCGAGGAGCGCGTAGGCGAGACGGGGCCGCCTCCTCGGCAGGGGGCGGTCGAGCGCCCTCAGGCGCTCGTCGCGCCTCTCGCGTCCCGAGCGACCGTCGTCGAACGGGATGAGATCGACATCGGCGATGCTCATGCGTCCTCCCTCACACGTTCGATGGCGCGCAGCCTGACCGGCTTGGCGCGCGGGTTGCGCTCCGCTTCCTCGTCGCTCGCTTGCTCCGCGCCCCGCACGAGCAGGCGGAAGCGCGGCTGATGCTCCGGGAGCTCGACAGGCAGCCCCGGCGGGGCCGTGGACGCGGTCGCCTCGGCGAACAGCCGCTTGACGAACCGGTCCTCGAGGGACTGATACGACAGCACGACGAGGCGGCCTCCGACGGAGAGCGAGCGCAGCGCGGCGGGGATCGCGCGCTCGAGCGCGGCGAGCTCGCCGTTCACCTCGATGCGCAGCGCCTGGAAGACCCGCTTGGCGGGGTGTCCCGCGCTCTTGACGGCGGCGGGCGTCGCGTCCTGCAGGACGTCGACGAGACGGCCGGATCGGGTGATCGGCTGGGCGGCGCGCGCCGCGATGATGGCGCGCGCGTAGCGGCCGGCGAGCTTCTCCTCGCCGTACCGCTCGAAGATGCGGCGCAGGTCCCCCTCGCCGTACGTCGCGAGCACGTCGGCGGCCGTCCGGCCGGTCGTCGGGTCCATGCGCATGTCGAGAGGCGCGTCCTGCGCGTAGGCGAACCCCCGATCCGCCTCGTCGAGCTGCAGCGACGAGACCCCGAGGTCGTAGAGGACCGCATCGGCCCGCTCGTGTCCCGCCGTCTCGAGCGCGCCGAGGATCCCGTCGTACACGGTGTGCACGAGCGCGGTGCGGCCGGCGAAGGGGGCGAGCCGCTCGCCCGCGATGCGCAGCGCCTGCGGGTCGCGGTCCAGCCCGACGAGGTGCGCGGAGCGGAACCTCTCGAGGATCGCCTCGGCGTGACCGCCCATGCCGAGGGTGCCGTCGACGTAGACGGCGCCGTCCCGCTCGAGGGCGGGGCGGAGCAGCTCGACGCAGCGGTCGAGCAGGACGGGGACGTGGATGTCGCGGATGCTCATGGCGTATGCGGTGCTCTCATCTCGGTTCCGGGCGACTCTGATCCCCATCCGCGCGACCTGCCTCCGGGGAAGAGGAGTCAGGGCCGCGGCTGGGAGTCACAGCCGCCCGGGCCTCAGAACAGCCCGGGGATCACCTCCTCCTGCATCTCGGAGAAGGCGTCCTCGTTGCCGGCGAGGTAGGTGTTCCATGCCTCGGCGTCCCAGATCTCGGCGTGCGCGCCGACGCCCGTCACGACGAGCTCCTTCGCGAGGCCCGCGTACTGCCGCAGGTGCTGCGGCAGCGTGATGCGGTTCTGCCCGTCGGGGGTCTCTGCGCTCGCTCCGGAGAGGAACAGGCGCATGAAGTCGCGGGCCTGCTTGTTGCTCAGGGGGGCCTGGCGGATCCGCTCGTGCACCTGCTCGAACTCCGACGTGGAGAACACGTAGAGGCAGCGCTCCTGGCCGCGCGTCACGACGACGCCGCCCGCGAGCTCCTCGCGGAACTTCGCGGGGAGGATGACGCGGCCTTTGTCGTCGAGCTTCGGCGTGTGGGTGCCCAGCAGCATCGGCCATTCACCCCCCTGTCGTGATCAGCCGTCCGTGAGGTGCGCCCCACATTACTCCACTTCCCCCCACTTCCCACCCCCTCTTTCTCACAGCGCGCGCATAGCACATGCCCGAACCCGCGGAATCATGCGGGTCGGGCAGGGTGGAGGGAAGTGGAGCGGAATCGGGGATCCGGTGGAGGAAGGCGGCGTGTCGCTCCCCGGACGCCGTCCGGGCACGAAAAAGCGCCGCCTCCCGAAGGAGGCGGCGCGGGGTGCGGAGCGGGCTACTCGCCCTGCTGGCGGCGGTCCCATCTGTCGTTCATGCGATCCATGAAGGACTCGTTCGATGAGCCGCCGGGGGTGCGCGGACTGCGGGGGCCGCGGGCGGCGGGGGCCTCGTCGACGCCCTTGCCCGGGGTGAGCGCCAGCACGACGCCGCCGACCATCGCGGCGAACCCGATGACCCCGACGATGACGCCCGCGACGGCGGCGGTGCCCCAGAGGGCGATGCCTCCGACGATGGCGCCGAGGCCGACGACGACGAGCAGCGCGCCGATGACCATGTTGCGATAGCTCAGCGCGCGCCGGCCGCCTGCCTGGACGACGTCGGCGTCGTTCTGCATGAGCTGGCGCTCCATCTCATCGAGAAGTCGCTGCTCCTGCTCGGAGAGTGGCATCGGGAAAACCCCCTCGTTCGAAAACCTGACCCTCAGTCTACCGCCGAGGTGGCCTCCTAGGCTAGAAGAGTGACGCCCTCCCCCGCCTCGGTCAAAGCCACTTCCCAGCGCCTCGCGAGCTTTCTCGCCGAACGCGCGGAGGAGATACGCCTCGACCCGGTCTTCGCGGGGCTTCCCGACGCCGATCCCGTCGCCTCCGTGCTCGTCGACGCCGCCGCGAGCGCGCTCGACGGGGGCAAGCGGCTGCGGGCCCGCTTCGCGTGCGGCGCCTGGCGCGCCGTGACCGGAGCCGAGACGCTGGCCCCCGAGGCCGTCGACCTCGGCGCCGCGCTCGAGGTGTTCCAGGCGGCCGCCCTCGTGCACGACGACATCGTCGACAACTCCGACACCCGACGCGGCCGACCGTCGGCGCACCGCGCCCTGGAGGCGAGGCACCGCGCGTCCGGCTGGGACGGCGACGCGGAGGCGTTCGGCCGCTCCGCCGCCGTCCTGCTCGGCGACCTCCTGCTCGGCTGGAGCGACGACCTGTTCGAGTCGGCCGCCGCGGCGGCCGGGGGCGATCGACGGGCGCGCGCCGAGTACGCCCGCATGCGACGCGACGTCATCCTCGGGCAGTTCCTCGACGTCGCCGAGGAGGCGACCTGGGTCACGATCCCCGACGCCGCCCACGCCGACCGCGCCCTCCGGATCGCGACCCTCAAGTCGGCGCGCTACAGCGTGCAGCAGCCGCTCGTCATCGGCGCCGCTCTCGGCGGGGCCGACGACGACGCCCTCCGCGCGCTGCGCGAGGTCGGCACCCCCACCGGCCTCGCCTTCCAGCTGCGCGACGACGTGCTCGGCGTGTTCGGGGATCCGTCCGTGACGGGCAAGCCCTCGGGAGACGACCTCCGCGAGGGCAAGCGCACGCTGCTCGTCGCCCTCGCCAGGGAGAGCATGTCGCCCGTCGGACGAGCGCGCTTCGACGGGGCCCTCGGCCGGCGAGACCTGTCGGACGGCGACATCGCCGCGCTGCAGGACGACATCCGCGAGACGGGATCGCTCGATCGCGTCGAGGAGCGCATCGCGGGATTCGTCGCCGACGCCGAGCGTCAGCTCGACGACGGCAGGCTGGCGCCCGGGGTGCGCGACGAGCTGCTGCCGCTCATCGAGGCGGCCACCCGCCGCGCGGCGTAGCGCGGATCAGGCGAGCGTCTGGGCGACGCGGCGCACCTCGGCCTTGCGGCCGGCCAGGAGGGACTCGATCGGAGCGTTCCCGAGCGACTCCTCCACGCGGAACAGCCAGTCGACGATCTCCTCGTCGGAGAACCCCGCGTCCTGCAGCACCATGATCGTGCCGCGCAGCGCGGGAAGCGGCCGTCCGTCGCGCAGGAACGACGCCGGCACGCGGAGGACGCCGTCGCGACGCAGCGCGAGGAGGTGCCGCTCGTCGAGAAGCCGGTGCACGCGCCCCGGCTTCTCGCCCAGGATCTCCCCCACCTCGGGCAGGGTCAGCCAGTCGATCTCGGGAACGGGGTTCATCGCGTTGTCGGACACGAGCCGATTCTGTCATGTCGCGCTGAGGGTGCGCCTGACCGGGATCGCGGCCGCGGATCCGTAGAATCGCCCTCGTGCCGAACAGACCGACGACCGACCCGCTCATCGGGCGGCTCGTCGACGGCCGCTATCGCGTCCGCGCGCGCATCGCCCGCGGCGGGATGGCCACCGTCTACGTCGCGACCGACCTGCGCCTCGAGCGCCGCGTCGCGCTGAAGGTGATGCACCACCACCTGAGCGACGACAGCCGCTTCCAGATGCGCTTCATCCAGGAGGCGCGCGCGGCCGCGCGCCTGAGCGACCCGAACGTCGTCGGCGTCTTCGACCAGGGGCAGGACGGCGACATCGCCTACCTCGTCATGGAGTACCTCCCCGGCCTCACGCTGCGCGACCTGCTCACCCAGCAGCAGCGCCTCACGCTCTCGCAGACCATCACGGTGATGGACGCCGTGCTGTCCGGTCTCTCCTCCGCGCACGCGGCCGGGTTCATCCACCGCGACATCAAGCCGGAGAACGTCCTGCTCGCCGAGGACGGCCGCATCAAGATCGGCGACTTCGGCCTGGCCAGGGCGACGAGCGCGAACACCTCGACCGGCCAGCAGCTGATGGGCACGATCGCCTATCTCGCCCCGGAGCTCGTGACGCAGGGCACCGCCGACGCCCGCACCGACATCTACGCGCTCGGCATCATGCTGTACGAGATGCTCGCGGGCGACCAGCCGTACCACGGCGAGCAGCCGATGCAGATCGCCTATCAGCACGCGACGGAGCAGGTGCCGCGCCCGAGCATCCGCAACCCCGAGGTGCCTGAGCAGCTCGACGAGCTCGTCCTGTGGGCGACGGAGCGCGAGCCCGACGAGCGCCCCGCCGACGCGCAGACGATGCTCGCGCGCCTGAGGGAGATCGAGCGGCAGATCGACGTGTTCCCCGTGCCCGTGCAGACGGTCCCGCCCCTGCGGCCGGCCGCGTCCGATGTCGAGGCGCTCGAGACGGCGGCGCAGACCGCGCTCCTGCCGCCCGAGGCGGTGGCCGACGCCGACCCGACCTCCGTGCTCGCGCCCACCGGCCCGATCGCGTCCGGATCCGCCGACGACAACGCGGCGGCGCTGCGCACGGCCACGCGCCGTCGTCAGCGTCGCGGCTGGTGGGCCGTCGCGATCGTGCTGCTGCTCGCCCTCGCCGCCGGCGGGACCGGATGGTGGTTCGGGTCGGGGCCGGGATCGCAGGTCCCCATCCCCGACGTGTCGGGGGCCGCGAGCTTCGAGGAGGCGCAGGCCGCCCTCGCGGGCGCAGGCCTCGAAGCGGTCGACGAGAGCAGGCACGACCTCGACGTCCCGGAGGGAGCCGTGATCGGCACGGAGCCGGGAGGCGGATCCCGCGTCGATCCGGGCGCCGTCGTGACGGTGCTCGTCTCCGCCGGACAGCGCCCCGTGTCGGTGCCCGTCCTGACGGGAGGCACCGAGGACGACGCGCGCGCCGCCCTCGACGACGCGGGGATCCTCGTCGACGACGAGACCGTCGGCGTGTTCGTCGACGACGCCGCGGGATCCGTCGTCGATGCCGCGATCCTCCCCCGTGCGGGAGGCGACGCGTTCGGCTGCGGCGGGGGATGCGACGCGCACGAGGGCGACGGCGCCCGGCTCACGGTCTCCCACGGCCCGCTCCCCGACGTCGCGGGGACGCAGCCGGACGACGCGGCAGGCCAGCTCCGCGACGCGGGCCTCGAGGTCGCCGACGAGGCGGTCGAGATCTTCGACGCCGAGACCGAGGCGGGGTCCGTCATCCGGCTCGCCGACCGCGGCGAGGACGGACCCTGGCAGGTCGGCGAGACCGGGACGCTCATCGTCTCGCTCGGCCCCCTGCCCGCCGTCGCCGGCGAGAGCGCCGACCAGGCCGTGTCCGCGCTCCTCGACGCCGGGCTGTCCGTGGCCGGGGAGCGCATCGAGCAGTACGATGACGCGGTGCCCGCCGGGTCCGTCATCGGCCTCGCCGACCGCGAGGGCGGCGGCGCGTGGCGCGCGGGCGACGAGGTCACCCTCATCGTGTCGCTCGGACCGCAGCCCCAGCCCGTTCCGGACGTCGTCGGGATGAACCGCGACGAGGCCGTCGCGACGCTCGAGGACGCCGGGTTCTCCACCGAGTACTCGGCGCTCTGGAACGCCTTCCCCAACGCGTGGGTCGTGGTGAGCTCCACCGACCCGGCCGCGGGCGAGGAGCACGTGCCGTCCGAGACGACCGTGCGGCTCTTCCTCAGCACGACCGGCCAGATATAGCGATCGAGGGGACCCCCTCGGGGATCCCCTCGATCGCTCATGCTCGGCCTGCGCCTCAGCGCTTCTCGAGCTCCTCCGCCACGAGGAACGCCAGCTCGAGCGACTGCATGTGGTTGAGGCGGGGGTCGCACAGCGACTCGTAGCGCGTCGCGAGCGCGGCCTCGTCGATGTCCTCCGAGCCGCCGAGGCACTCCGTCACGTCGTCGCCCGTGAGCTCGACGTGGATGCCTCCCGGGTGGGTGCCCACGGCGCGGTGGGACTCGAAGAAGCCCCGCACCTCGTCGACGATCTCGTCGAAGCGGCGCGTCTTGTAGCCCGTCGGGGTCGAGAAGCCGTTGCCGTGCATCGGGTCGGTGACCCACAGCGGCTGGGCGCCTGACGCCTTGACCGCCTCCAGCAGCGGGGGCAGGGCGTCGCGGATCTTCCCGGCTCCCATGCGCGTGATGAACGTGAGCCGGCCGGGCTCGCGCTCGGGGTCGAGCTTGTCGATGAGGGCGAGCGCCGTCTCGGGCGTCGTGCTCGGGCCGAGCTTGACGCCGATCGGGTTGCGGATCGTCGAGAAGTACTCGACGTGCGCGCCGTCGAGATCGCGCGTGCGCTCGCCGACCCACAGGAAGTGCCCCGAGGTGTTGTAGACGTCGCCCGTGCGCGAGTCGATGCGCGTGAGGGGCGCCTCGTAGTCCATGAGGAGGCCCTCGTGGCCCGTGAAGAAGTCGACCCGCTTGAGTTCCTCGAAGTCGGCTCCGGCCGCCTCCATGAACTTGATCGCCCTGTCGATCTCGACGGCCATCTGCTCGTAGCGCTTGTTCGCCGGGTTCTCGGCGAAGCCCTTGTTCCACGAGTGCACCTCGCGCAGGTCGGCGAAGCCGCCCTGCGTGAACGCGCGGATGAGGTTCAGCGTGCTCGCCGCGGTGTGGTACGCCTGCAGCAGCCGGCCGGGGTCGGCGGTGCGCGAGCCCTCCGTGAAGTCGAAGCCGTTGACGATGTCTCCGCGGAAGGCCGGGAGGGTCACGTCGCCGCGCGTCTCGGTGTCCTTCGAGCGCGGCTTGGCGAACTGGCCCGCCATGCGCCCCATCTTCACGATGGGCATCGACGCGCCGTAGGTGAGCACGACAGCCATCTGCAGCAGCGTCTTCACGCGGTTGCGGATCTTGTCGGCGGTCGCGCCAGCGAACGTCTCGGCGCAGTCGCCGCCCTGCAGCAGGAAGGCGTTCCCCGCGGCGGCCTCTCCCAGGCGATAGCGCATCGCGTCGACCTCGCCCGCGAACACGAGCGGAGGCAGGGTCGACAGCTCGGCCGACACCGCATCGACGGCGGAGCGGTCGGGCCAGGAGGGCTGCTGCTTGATCGGGAGTCCGCGCCAGGAGTCGGGCGCGCCGAGGGTGTGCTGCATCCCTCGATCCTAGCGGCTGCGGGAAGCCGGATCCGACACGTCGCGGGAGCGCCGGTCGTCACTCCTCCCGGGCGAACGCGCCCTTCGACAGCCGCCCCTCCGCCTCCGCGAGCCGGCGGTGCTTGGAGGCGTAGTCGTCGACGTACTCCTGACCGCCGAGCTGCTGCAGAGCGACCATGATCTCGTCGGTGACGCTGCGCAGCACGAAGCGGTCGTCCTCGAGTCCCTCGTAGCGGGAGAAGTCGAGCGGCTCGCCCAGCACCATGCCGACGCGCATGATGCGGGGATGCGACGCGCCGATCGGCAGCATCGTGTCGGTGTCGACCATGACGACCGGGATGACGGGGACCTTCGCGACGAGTGCCATGCGCGCGATCCCCGTTCGCCCCTTGAAGAGACGGCCGTCGGGGCTGCGCGTGCCCTCCGGGTAGATGCCGAGCAGGTCGCCGCGCCCGATCACCTGGAGGGCGGTGTTCAGAGCCGCCTCCGACGCCGATCCGCCCGAGCGGTCGATGGGGATCTGGCCGGTGCCCTTCATGAACCACTTCGTCGCCCACCCCTTGATGCCGCGCCCGGTGAAGTACTCGGCCTTGGCGAGGAAGGACATGCGCCGATCGAGCATGAGCGGGAGGAAGACGGAGTCGACCACCGAGAGGTGGTTGCTCGCGAGGATCGCGGCGCCCTGCTTCGGCACGTGCTCGGCTCCCGTGATCCACGGGCGGAAGAGCGCTTTGAGGACGGGGCCGACGATCAGGTTCTTGAGGATCCAGTAGAACACGCGGACTCCAGGGGTCGGGGACGGCGGAGAGTCTATCCGGCGGCATGTTCCCCCTTAGACTGGAAGAACCCTATGCGACGGGCGGAGAGACCCGAAGCCCGCCCCGACCGGTATCGAAGGAGCTGCCGTGATCGAGTTCTCCACGGAGATGATCGTCCCCGCCGACCCCGACCGCAACATCTCGGATCTGCTCGCGGATCGCGCGCGAGAGACACCAGACAAGGCGCTCTTCGGGATCCCCGACGGCTCGGGCGGGTGGCGCGACAAGACCGCGCGCGAGTTCGAGTCGGAGGTCGTCGCGCTCGCGAAGGGCTTCGTCGCCGCCGGCGTCCGCCCCGGCGACCGCGTCGGATTCCTCGCCCGCACCACGTACGAGTGGTCGCTCGTCGACTTCGCGCTCTTCTACGCGGGCGCCGTGATGGTCCCCGTCTACGAGACGAGCTCGCCCAGCCAGATCCAGTGGATCCTGTCCGACTCCGGGGCCGTGGCGCTCCTCGTGGAGAACGCCGATCACGACGCGCGCGTCGCCGAGGTGCGAGACGAGCTGCCTCTCATCGACCAGTACTGGCGCATGGACACCGGTGCCCTCGACGAGCTCGTCGAGCAGGGCGCCGAGGTCGAGGACGACGAGATCGAGCGCCGCCGGAGCCTCGCCAGGGCCGACGACGTCGCGACCCTCATCTACACGTCTGGCTCGACCGGCCGCCCGAAGGGATGCGTGCTGACGCACTCCAACTTCGTCGACCTGGCTCAGAACTCCGCGAAGGCGCTCGAGGTGATCCTCCAGCAGCCGGGCGCCTCGACGGTGCTGTTCATCACGACGGCGCACGTGTTCGCGCGCTTCATGTCGATCCTGTACATCCACGCCGGCATCCGCACGGGGCACGAGCCGAACACGAAGAACCTCGTGCAGACGCTCGGGTCCTTCCAGCCCACGCTGCTGCTCGCGGTTCCGCGCGTGTTCGAGAAGGTCTACAACTCGGCGGAGCAGAAGACGGAGTCGGAGGGCAGGGGCAAGATCTTCCGGCGCGCCGCCAAGATCGCGATCGAGCACTCCCGGCGCGTGCAGGCCGGCGAGCGCGTCGGCCCGCTCCTCGCGGCTCAGTTCCGCCTCTTCGACAAGCTCGTCTACAGCAAGCTGCGCGCCCTCATGGGCGGCCGGGTCACCTACGCGGTGTCGGGGTCGGCTCCGCTCGGCGATCGCCTCGGCTACTTCTTCCGGGGCCTCGGCGTGACGATCCTCGAGGGCTACGGCCTCACGGAGACGACGGCCCCCGCGAGCGTGAACCTGCCGTCTGGCTTCAAGATCGGCACGGTCGGGCCGGCGCTGCCCGGCGTCGGCCTGCGGGTCGCGGACGACGGCGAGATCCAGGTGCGGGGCATCAACGTCTTCCGCGAGTACTGGCGCAACCCGCAGGCCACGGCGGAGGCGTTCGACGGCGAGTGGTTCCGCACGGGAGACCTCGGCACGCTCGACGACGACGGCTACCTGACGATCACCGGCCGCAAGAAGGAGATCATCGTCACGGCGGGCGGCAAGAACGTGGCCCCCGCCATGCTCGAGGATCCGATCCGCGCCAACCCCATCGTCGGCCAGGTCGTCGTCGTGGGAGATCAGAAGCCGTTCATCTCGGCGCTCGTGACGCTCGACCCGGAGATGCTCCCCGCCTGGCTCGCGACGCACGGGGAGTCCTCCGACCTCACCGTCGAGCAGGCGGCGCAGTCGCCCGCCGTGCGCGCCGAGGTGCAGCGCGCGATCGACGAGGCGAACCAGCGCGTCTCGCGCGCCGAGTCGATCCGCGAGTTCGTGATCCTCCCGACGGAGTGGACGGAGGCCAGCGGCCACCTCACGCCGAAGCTCTCGATCAAGCGCGCGGAGATCATGAAGGACTTCGGAGACGAGATCGAGCGGATCTACTCGACGGGCCGCGACGTCACGAAGAACATCCCCATCGGCTGAGCGCGTCGACATACGACGGGGCCCGCGATCTCCTCCGAGATCGCGGGCCCCGTCGCGTGCGGAGTCAGAACCAGTCGGACTCCCTGACCTGGCGCATCGCGATCCGGCGCTCGTCCTTCTCGAGGCGATGCAGGTAGACCACGCCGTCGAGGTGGTCGGTCTCGTGCTGCAGCATCTGCGCGAAGAGCCCCTCCCCCTCGAGCACGGCGTCGCGCCCGTCGACGTCGATCCCCTCGACCCGCGCGTACGGGTGGCGCGGCGTGGGGTGCCAGAGGTTCGGCACCGAGAGGCAGCCCTCGTTGGTCGGCGTCTTCTCGCCGCGCACCTCGACGACGCGGGGGTTGAGGATCGCGCCGACCCGGCCGTCGACGTTGTAGCTGAAGGCGCGCAGGCCGACGCCGATCTGGGGCGCGGCGACGCCCGCCCTGCCGGGGAGGCGGACGGTCTCGATGAGGTCGTCGACGAGGGCGCGGATGCCGTCGTCGATGTCGTCGATCTCGGCGCACGTCGTGCGCAGCACCGGATCGCCGTAGAGGCGGATCTCCCGGACGGACATGTCAGTCGCTCTCCTTCCGACGCAGCCCCTCGACGACCTGGGCGGCGAGGTCGCGCGCGGCGCGGCGGGTCGCCGGCGCGAGCTCCGTGAAGCCGATCGCGCTTCCCGCGGCCAGGCGCGCGTCGTAGGGCAGACGCACGACGCCGCGCACGCGGCTCGCGAAGTGGGACTCGAGCTCGTCGACGTCGACCAGCGGCTTCCCCGGCGCGTCCTGGTTCAGCACGACGACCGCGTCTCGCACCTCGTCATCGTACCCGTTCGCCTCGAGCCAGGTCAGCGTCTCCGCCGCCAGCCGCGCCTCGTCGACGCTGAGGCCGGCGACGACGACGATCTGGTCGGCCGCCTCGAGCGCGGCGCGCATGACCGAGTGCACGATGCCCGTGCCGGTGTCGGTGAGGACGATCGAGTAGTACTGCTCGGCGATCCGCGCCACATCGCGGTAGTCGTCGTCCCCGAACGCCTCGGACACCTGCGGATCCGTGTCGGACGCGAGCACGTCGAGGCGCGTCGCGTCGCGTGCGACGTGCGCGGTGAGATCGGCGTACCCGTGCACCTCGTCGTGTCCGCGCACGAGGTCGCGGACGGTCTTCGTCGTCGTCCCCGCGACCCGGTCGGCGAGCGTGCCGCGGTCGGGGTTGGCGTCGACCGCGATGATCCGGTCGTCGCGGGCGTCGGCGAGCGCCATGCCGAGGAGCGCCGTGACCGTGGTCTTGCCGACGCCTCCCTTGCGGCTGAGGACGGGGACGAAGCGCGCCTCGCCGGCGAGCGGCACGGCGATGCGGCCGATGAGCTCCCTGCGCTCGCGCACGCGGCGTCCGTCGCCCGGGTGGATGAGGCCGAAGGTGGCCCGGTGCACGGCCCGTCGCCACCCGCCTTCGGGCGCGGGCCGGCGGACGGCGGTGTGGTCGAGCAGGCGATCGGCGGTCAGGACGTCGCTGCTCTCGCGCGTCGAGGCGCTCGTCACCTCGTTCGCGCGGCGCGCGGCGGGGACGGCGGGCGCCGGGCGGCGCTCGGGTGCAGCGGGTGTCACGGCGGTGTCCTCCTGCGGCGCGTCGTCGAAGGTCTCGGGTTCTGCTTCGGGCTCGGGCTCGGGCTCGGGCTCGGGCTCGGGCTCGGGCTCGGGCTCGGGCTCGGGCTCGGGCTCGGGCGGAGTCTCGCGCGGATCGGCGGTCTCGTCGTCTCCCGAGGGCGCGTCGCGGGGATCCGAGTCCTCCGGCGCGTCCACGACGTCCGCGGCATCCGCGGCGTCGACATCGTCGTCGGCATCCGCATCGTCGCCCACGGCGTCGTCCGCGGCGTCGACGGTCTCGGCGGGTGCGGACTCCTCGGCGACGGGGTCGCCCGCGGCCGCGCCGAGGGTCGCGGTCTCTTCGGCCTCGGGAGCCGCCGGCTCCTCGTCGGCCACGGGCCGTTCGTCGGGCTCGACCTCTTCCTCGACCTCGGCCTCCTCCGCGGATTCCGTGTCCTCCGCGCCCTCGCCGTCCGACCGCGCACCGGCGACGAACGGCGCCCACCGATCCTCGTCGGGCTCCGCCTCGGACGGGGCGTCGTCCGCCTCCTCGACCTCTTCGCCGTCGATCTCCAGGGCGGCCGGCTCCGCCGGATCCTCGTCGGGCTCGATATCCCCGACGACGAGAGCCTCACCCGGCTCGATCTCGTCGGCGATGACGTCGTCGCCCTCGTCGTCCCTGTCCGGGTCGTCGGGCAGCGAGACGGGGATCTGCGAGGTCAGCCCCAAGAAGTCGATGGCCGTCGTGTCGATGCTCTCGGAATCGAGCACACCGCGCTCGACGGGCTCGTCAGAAGACGGCGTGCGATCGGCTGGCACGTGGAGTCGCTCCTCATGAGGAATCGGGGGCGGTCGAGACCGCGGCGGGTCCTTCCCGCCCCCGAGAGGCTACTCGGCCGCGCGCACGACGACCAAAAGATCGCCCGCGTCCACCTGCTGCGTCTCGCCGATCGCGACGCGCTCCACGACGCCCGTGACGGTGGCGTTGATGGACGCCTCCATCTTCATCGCCTCGATCGAGGCGACCGGGTGCCCCGCCTCGACGGAGTCGCCGGGCTGGACCTTGAGCGTCACGACGCCGGAGAAGGGCGCGGCCACGTGCGCGGGGTCGCTCCGGTCGGCCTTCTCGGCCTGGTGGCTCTCGACCGTGATCGACCGGTCGCGCACCTCGAGCGGACGCAGCTGCCCGTTGAGGGTCGTCATGACCGAGCGGATCCCCTTGTCGTCGGCGTCGCCGATCGACTCGAGGCCCGCGTAGAGCTCCACGCCCTTCTCCAGCTGGACGACGTGCTCGACGCCCGGCTCGAGGCCGTACAGGTAGTCGAGGGTGTCGAGCACCGACAGGTCGCCGAACTCGTCGCGCGTCTGCTCGAAGGCCGCGGTCGGCTGGGGGAACAGGAGGCGGTTGAGCGTCGCGCGCCGGGTCGCCGAATCCGCGTCGAGATCCCGTGCGTCGTCCTCGCTGATCGGCGTGATGCCGGTCTTCGCCGTGCGCCCCGCGAGCACCTTGGAGCGGAACGGCTCCGGCCACCCGCCGGGCAGCTCGCCCAGCTCGCCCGCCATGAAGCCCACGACGGAGTCGGGGATGTCGTACTTCTCCGGGTTCTGCTCGAAGTCGTCGGGGTCGGCCTTCACCGCCGCGAGGTGCAGGGCGAGATCGCCCACCACCTTCGACGACGGCGTCACCTTCGGGATCCGTCCGAGCATGCGGTCGGCCGCCGCGTACATGTCTTCGATCAGCTCGAAGTCGTCGGCGAGGCCGAGCGCGATCGCCTGCTGCCGCAGGTTCGACAGCTGGCCGCCGGGGATCTCGTGCGTGTACACGCGCCCGGTGGGGCCGGCGAGCCCCGACTCGAAGGGGCGGTAGACCTGGCGCACGGCCTCCCAGTACGGTTCGAGATCGGCGACGGCGTCGAGGTCGAGCCCCGTGTCGCGGCTGGTGTGCGCGAGCGCGGCGACGAGCGCCGACAGCGACGGCTGGCTCGTGGTGCCCGCCATGGTGGCGGCCGCGGCGTCGACCGCGTCGGCGCCGGCCGCGCTCGCCGCGAGCAGCGTGCCGAGCTGTCCGCCCGCCGTGTCGTGGGTGTGCACGTGCACGGGCAGGTCGAACTCGCGGCGCAGCGCCGTGACGAGCTTCGCCGCGGCGGGCGGCCTCAGCAGACCCGCCATGTCCTTGATCGCGAGCACGTGCGCCCCCGCGTCGACGATCTGCTCCGCGAGGCGCAGGTAGTAGTCGAGCGTGTAGAGGTCCTCCGCCGGGTTCGCGAGGTCGCCCGTGTAGCAGAGCGCCACCTCGGCGACGGTCGAGCCCGTCTCGAGCACGGCGTCGATCGCGGGGCGCATCTGCGAGACGTCGTTGAGCGCGTCGAAGATGCGGAAGATGTCGATGCCCGTCGCGGCCGCCTCGCGCACGAACGCGTCGGTGACCTCGGTCGGGTACGGCGTGTAGCCGACCGTGTTGCGGCCGCGCAGCAGCATCTGGATGGCGACGTTGGGCAGCGCCTCGCGCAGGCGGGCGAGCCTCTCCCACGGGTCCTCCCCGAGGAAGCGGAGGGCGACGTCGTAGGTCGCGCCTCCCCAGGCCTCGACCGAGAGCAGCTCGGGCGTGAGGCGCGCGACGTGCGGGGCGACGCCCACGAGGTCGCGCGTGCGGACGCGCGTCGCGAGCAGCGACTGGTGGGCGTCGCGGAACGTCGTCTCGGTGACAGCGAGCGCCTTCTGGTCGCGGAGCGCCTTCGCGAATCCGGCCGGGCCGAGCTCGAGGAGGCGCTGGCGGCTGCCGGCGGGAGCAGGCTGCTCGAGGTCGACGACGGGGAGCTTCGCCGACGGGTCGAGGTCGGTGGGCCGATCGCCGTGCGGCTTGTTGACGGCCGCGTCCGCCATCCAGCGCAGCAGCTTGGTGCCGCGGTCCTTCGACTCGCGGCCGCGCAGCAGCTCCGGCCGCTCGTCGATGAACGACGTCGACAGGTCGCCGGCGACGAACGCCGGATCCTCGAGGACCGCGCTGAGGAAGGGGATGTTCGTGGAGACGCCGCGGATGCGGAACTCGGCGAGCGCGCGACGGGCGCGCGCGACGGCCGTCGGGAAGTCGCGACCGCGCACCGAGAGCTTCGCGAGCATCGAGTCGAAGTGCGGCGAGATCTGCGATCCGGCGGCGGTCGTGCCGCCGTCGATGCGGATGCCCGCTCCGCCCGGCGAGCGGTAGGTCGTGATGCGGCCTGTGTCGGGGCGGAAGCCCTGCGCCGGGTCCTCGGTCGTGATGCGGCACTGGAGGGCGGCGCCGTGGAGCCGGATCGCGTCCTGGGACAGGCCGATCTGCGCGAGGGTCTCGCCGGACGCGATGCGCATCTGCGCCTGCACCAGGTCGACGTCGGTGACCTCCTCGGTCACCGTGTGCTCCACCTGGATGCGGGGGTTCATCTCGATGAAGACGACCTCGCCCGCGCGGGGCCCGTCGGTCTCCAGGAGGAACTCGACCGTTCCGGCGTTCTGATAGCCGATCGAGCGCGCGAACGCGACCGCGTGGCTGTGCAGGGCGCGCGCGATCTCGGGGTCGAGGTGCGGGGCGGGCGCCAGCTCGACGACCTTCTGGTGGCGTCGCTGCACCGAGCAGTCGCGCTCGAAGAGGTGCACCGTCTCGCCCTCGCCGTCCGCGAGCACCTGCACCTCGATGTGGCGCGGCCTCAGCACGGCCTGCTCGAGGAACATGCGGGAGTCGCCGAACGCGCTGCCCGCCTCGCGCATCGCGGCCTCGAGCGCGTCGCGCAGGTCGTCCTTGGTCTCGACGCGGCGCATGCCGCGACCGCCGCCGCCCGCGACCGCCTTCGCGAAGAGGGGGAAGCCGATCTCCTCCGACTGGTCGAGGAGAGCCTCGACGTCGTCGGTGGCCGGCGTCGACCGGAGCACGGGCACGCCCGCGGCGATCGCGTGATCCTTCGCCGTGACCTTGTTGCCCGCCATCTCGAGGACGTGCGCGGGCGGCCCGATGAAGGTGATGCCGTTCTCCGCGGCCTTCGCCGCGAGCTCCGGGTTCTCGGACAGGAAGCCGTAGCCGGGGTAGATGGCGTCGGCCCCGGCCTCCAGGGCGACCCGGACGATCTCGTCGACGTCGAGGTACGCCCGGACCGGGTGCCCCTCCTCGCCGATGCGGTACGCTTCGTCCGCCTTCAGGCGGTGCAGCGAGTTGCGATCCTCATAGGGGAACACGGCGACGGTGCGCGCGCCGAGCTCGACAGCGGCGCGGAACGCGCGGATCGCGATCTCACCTCGGTTGGCGACGAGAACCTTCGAGAACATGGGCCTCCTTAGAGGGGAGCGGCGGATCCCCGGATCTTTCCGGCGGGCCGGGGACGCTCACAGCTTAGGGGAAGGTAACGTTGTCGTCGTGCACGTACTCAGCGTCAGCTCTCTGAAGGGCGGAGTCGGCAAGACCACAGTCACCCTGGGCCTCGCCTCCGCCGCGTTCGCGCGCGGCATCCGCACGCTCGTCGTCGACCTCGACCCCCAGTCGGACGTCTCGACCGGGCTCGACGTGTCGACAGCGGGGCGTCTCAACATCGCCGACGTGCTCGAGGATCCGAAGGAGAAGACGGTCCGCCAGGCCATCGGCTCCAGCGGGTGGACCAAGGTGCATCCCGGCACGATGGATGTGCTGATCGGCAGCCCCTCGGCGATCAACTACGACGGCCCCCACCCCTCGGTCCGCGACGTGTGGAAGCTCGAGGAGGCGCTCGCGATGCTCGAGAGCGAGTACGACCTCGTGCTCATCGACTGCGCGCCGTCTCTCAACGCCCTCACCCGCACCGCGTGGGCGGCGAGCGACCGCGTCGCCGTCGTCACCGAGCCGGGCCTCTTCTCCGTGGCCGCCGCCGATCGCGCGCTCCGCGCGATCGAGGAGATCCGCCGCGGCCTCTCCTCGCGTCTGCAGCCGCTCGGCATCGTCGTGAACCGCGTGCGCCCGCAGTCGGTCGAGCACCAGTTCCGCATCAAGGAGCTGCGCGACATGTTCGGCCAGCTGGTCCTCGAGCCGCAGCTGCCGGAGCGCACCTCGCTCCAGCAGGCGCAGGGCGCCGCGAAGCCGCTGCACGTGTGGCCCGGCGAGTCGGCCCAGGAGCTCGCGAGCGACTTCGATCAGCTCCTCGACCGCATCGTCGAGGCCGGGCAGATCCCCGTTCCCGAGAACGGCCCGCAGCAGGCCTGACCCGATACGCGAGAAGAGGGGCCGGATCCGACATCGGACCCGGCCCCTCTTCTCGTCCTCCGCCCTGACGAGGGACGAGAAGAGGGTGCGACGAGGAGTCCTCGTCGCACCCTCTGCGCTTCCGCGCGGGGTCTCACATGTTGATCATGTGACCCGCGAGCCCGTGGAACGCCTCCTGCAGCGCCTCGGACAGCGTCGGGTGCGTGTGGACGTTGCGCGCGGCCTCGACGGCCGTGAGGTCCCACTTCTGCGCGAGCGTCAGCTCGGGCAGCAGCTCCGACACGTCGGGGCCCACCATGTGACCGCCGAGCAACTCGAGGTGCTCGGCGTCGGCGATGAGCTTGACGAAGCCGACGGGCTCTCCGAGCCCGTTGGCCTTGCCGTTGGCCGAGAAGGGGAACTTCGCGACCTTCACGTCGTGGCCCTCGGCCTTGGCCTGCTCCTCGGTGAGGCCGAAGCTCGCGACCTGCGGCGAGCAGAACGTGGCGCGGGGCATCATCCGGTAGTCGCCCAGCGTCATGGTCTCGGCGCCGCCGATCGTCTCGGCCGCCACAACCGCCTGAGCCTCGGCCACGTGGGCGAGCTGCAGCTTGGCGGTGACGTCGCCGATCGCGTAGACGCCTGGCACGTTGGTGCGCATGTGGTCGTCGATGTCGATCGCGCCGCGATCCGTGAGGGCCACGCCCGTCTTCTCGAGACCGTAGCCCTCGGTGCGGGGGGCGAAGCCGACCGACATGAGCACCTTGTCGGCGTCGATCTCGCCGGCGGTGCCGTCCTTCTTCTTGTACGTCACGTGCACGGACGAGCCGTTGTCGTCGGCGCTCGTCACGCCCGTCGACGTGAGCACCTCGATGCCGTACTTCTTGTACTGCTTCGCGATCTCCTTCGACACGTCCGGGTCCTCGTTGGGGAGCACCCGGTCGGCGAACTCGACGATCGTGACCTTCACGCCGTAGTTCGACAGCACGTAGGCGAACTCCATGCCGATGGCGCCGGCGCCCACGATGACGATCGAGTTCGGCAGGTCGCGGGTGAGGATCTGCTCCTCGAACGTCACGACGTTCTGGCTCAGCGAGACGCCGGGCAGCGAGCGCACGGTCGAGCCCGTCGAGATGATGACGTTGTCGGCCGTGACGCGCTCGCTCGTGCCGTCGCTCTTCGCGACGTCAATCGTCTTCGCGTCGACGAAGGTGCCTCGACCCTCGTACTCGGTCACCTTGTTCTTCTTCATGAGGAAGTGGATGCCCTTGACGTGCGTCTCGGCGACCTTGCGGCTGCGGTCGAACGCCGCGCCGAAGTCGAAGGACACATCGCCGGAGATCCCGAAGAAGTCGGCCTTGTGGGTGAAGGTGTGGGCGATCTCCGCGTTCTTGAGAAGCGACTTCGACGGGATGCAGCCCACGTTGAGGCAGACACCGCCCCAGTACTTCTCTTCGATGATCGCGGTCTTGAGACCGAGCTGGGCGCTTCGCACGGCCGCGACGTACCCGCCGGGGCCGGCGCCGAGGATGACGACGTCATAATGAGCCATGGCACCCAGCCTATCGCCTGGCGACCCTGCGGTTCACCCGTCGGATCCGCGTCGGCGGCGGATCGTCCGCCACGCGATCCCGATCGCGACGAGCGCCACGACGACGACCGCGCCGCCGATGAGCCACGGCGTCGCGTCTCCCGCCTCGTCCTGCGCTTCGTCGGCGGGAGCCTCCGAGGCGGACGTCTCATCGGAGGCGTCCGACCGCGGGTCGTCGTCGCCCTGCTCCGCGGACGCGCCGGAGCCGTCCGCATCCGGGGCCTCCGCCTGGTCCTCCCCCGCGTCGGCGTCCTCCGCCTCGGCGGCGGAGACGCCCTGCTCCGCGGTGAAGACGAACAGCTGGCTGTCGGCGTGCCCGTCCGCGTAGAGCACCCGCCAGATCACGGTGTACTCCCCCGCGGGAGCGTCCGACGCGTCGATCGCCTGCGTCACGACGGGGCCGGCCACGACCGGGTCGCCCGACGCGTAGTCGCGGCACTCCCGGGTGTCTGCCTCTCCGGGGTTCGCGACGAGCAGGGCCGCGTCCTCGCAGGTCGCGTCGTAGACGACGACGTCCGTGGTCCCGTCGCCGGGCGCCGTCGGCGCGATGAGGTCCTCGCTGAAGGTCAGCGACACCTCGCTCGGCAGGCTCTCGACGACCCCCTCGGTCTCCGGGGAGGTCCCGATGAGCGTCGAGTGCGCGCTCGCAGGAGAGGCGGGGCCGGCGAGAGCGGCGAGGAACGCGACGGCGAGGGCCGCGAGCGCGGGGCCGCGGCGGCGTCGGAGAGCGGATCGATCGGTCACAGAGCACACCGTACGCGCCGGCCCCGCACGACGTCCGGAGCCGCTCGACGACCGCGCGCGACACGCGCGGCGACCGTGATGAATCCGTTAGGCTTGCGGGAACGGAAGGAGGGCACGTGTCTGACCAGCAGTCCCAGCCCATGACCATGTCCTTCAAGCGCGATCAGTTCGCCGCAGGACACGACGGATCGGGCGACCTCACGCAGACGTTCCGGCACGACACCGATCTGTCGTTCGTGCCGTTCGCGGGAGAGCTGACCCAGGCGGAGCTCGACGCGGTCGCGGCCCTGCCCTCCGGCGCCGCGCTCCTCCTCGTGCGGTCCGGCCCCTCCGCGGGAGCGCGCTATCTCCTCGACTCCGACTCGACGACCGCGGGCCGTCACCCGGACGCCGACATCTTCTTCGACGACGCGACGGTCTCCCGTCGTCACGCCGAGGTCACCCGCACGCGCGCGACGTTCGAGATCGTCGACCAGCGGTCGCTCAACGGCACCTACGTCAACGGGGAGCGCGTCGACCGCGCGACGCTCCGCAACGGCGACGAGGTCCGGATCGGCAAGTTCCGCCTGAACTTCTTCAGCTCCCCGCGCGACCTGCCCGGGGCCCGCGACTGATGGCGGGGGCGTCCGCGGGAGGCGCCGCGACGCCCGCAGGCAGCCGGCTCTCGATCGGCCAGGTGCTCTCGAAGCTCACGGGCGATTTCCCCGCGCTCACGTCCAGCAAGCTGCGGTTCCTCGAGGTGCAGGGCATCGTCTCGCCCGAGCGCACCTCCTCCGGCTACCGCAAGTTCTCGTCGTCCGACGTCGAGCGGCTGCGCCTCGCCCTCACCCTGCAGCGCGATCACTACCTCCCGCTGAGCGTCATCCGCGAGCACCTCGATCAGCTGGACGAGGGGGACTCCCCCGGGCCGCCCGAGATCCCGGCGTCGATCCACCCCCGGGGCCGGTCGCTGTCGCGCGCCGAGCTCCTCTCCGAGACGAGCGCCTCTCCGCGGCTGCTCGACGAGGCCCTCGCGCTCGGCCTGCTGTCGCCCGCCGAGCGCTACGACGACGCGGCCCTCTCGCTCCTCCGCTCCCTCGTGGCGCTCGAACGGCACGGCATCGACCCCCGGCACGTCCGGGCGATGCGCCAGAGCGCCGAGCGCGAGGCCGCCCTCGTGGAGGCGGCGCTGGGCCCGCTCCTGCGCCGCTCCGACCCCGCCTCCCGCGCCCGCGCGTCCGAGCTCGCCCCCGAGCTCGCCGCCCGACTGGACGAGGTGCGCGCGCAGTTCGTCCGGGAGGCTCTCGACAGGATCCTGTCGAGCTGATCACGATTCATAACGCTTGATCGACACGCCGAGACGCTCGCGGGCGATGTCGTTGATGGCGATCACCGGTGGCCCTACTGTGGGGGAGACGGCTCCGGAGGAGAGGATGCACATGAGCGCGGGACACACCCACGGCGACACCTTCGCCGTCGATCTCCTCTTCACCGACGGCCTCCCCCAGCTCGACCCGGACATGGGATACCGCGGCGCGATCGCGGCCCGCGCGGCCGGGATCACCTACCGTCAGCTCGACTACTGGGCGCGCACCGAGCTCGTCGTCCCGACCGTGCGCGGCGCGCAGGGATCAGGCACGCAACGGCTCTACGGCTTCCGCGACATCCTCGTCCTGAAGCTCGTCAAGCGGCTCCTCGACACGGGCATCTCCCTGCAGCAGATCCGCGTGGCGGTCGATCAGCTCCGCGCGGCGGGGATCCGCGATCTGGCGGGGACGACCCTCATGAGCGACGGCGCCTCCGTCTACCTGTGCACGTCCAACGACGAGGTCATCGACCTCGTGAGCCGCGGGCAGGGCGTCTTCGGCATCGCCGTCGGCAAGGTGCTCCGAGAGGTCGAGTCGACCCTCGTCGAGTTCGACCCCACGGCGCCCGATCCCGTCGACGAGCTCGCGGCGCGGCGCACCCGCAAGTCGGCCTAGCGCCCGCTCAGCGTCCGAGGGCGCGCGCGAGCTTCGACGCGCTCGAGGGCGCCGTCGCCCCCGCGCCGAGGGCGATCCGCTCGACGGCGGAGAAGAAGGCCTCGTGGTCGCCGGGCGCCGCCGGCCCCAGCTCCATCTCCCACTCGCTCCACGCGCGCTCGACGCTCGTGCGCAGATCGGTCGCGACGACGTGGTCGTCGACGAACTCCGCGACGACTCCCCCCGCGGCGTCCCGGAGCGTGTACGCGGTGCGGTCGTTCACGATGCGCGCGAGCGGGAGGAATCGGGGCGCGTCGGTCCACCGAGCGAGCTCCGGGAGGAGCGCCTCGGGGATCTCCGTCTCGGCTCCCGACCCCAGCGGCCAGGCCAGCTCGACGCGCGCGCCGTCGACGAGCGGCCCCTTGATGTGCCACCCCTCATCGGGCCCTCCCGTGCGGCGGCGCAGCGCGACGCCCGACGACGCCAGCTGACCGTCCGCGGTGTCGAGGTAGAGGGCGTCGAGATGCCGCGGCTCTCCCGCGGAGACGCTCGCGACGCCGGGCGCGCCCGTCCAGTCGGGGACAGCGACCCCGGGACCGACGTCGAACTTGCGCTCGATCTCGACGGAGCGAGACGCCACCCTCAGCCCTCCCCGTCCGGGACGAGGTCGCCCTCCTGCTCGACATAGCGGAAGTCGGCCTCGGTGGGCCCGTCGTGCTCCCCCGTGTTCCGCGCCTCTCCCTCTCGCCGATAGACGAGCTGCGCCTCGGAAAAGGGCAGGATGAGCTGCTCGTCGTCGAGCTCGTCGAGCGGGATCGTCTGGCCGTCGAGGGGGCCACCGTGGAGACGTGCGAGTGCCATGCCCCCACGATAGCGCCGGGCGCGGCTATTCGGCAGGGGCCTGGGACGCGCGCCGCTCCGCGCGCTCGCGCTGCTTCTGCGCGGCGTCGCGCTCGGCCTCGCGGGCGAGCCGCAGGGCGTCCTCCGCGACGCGCAGGTCGCGCTCCGCGGCCCGCACCGCGCGCTGCGGCATGGTCGCCGCGCCGTAGCGCTCCCCGATCCGGTCCTGCCGCTCCTCCTCGCTCACGACGATGTACGCGCTCGCGATGAGGATGACCTGCGCGGAGAAGTTGAACCACAGCAGCAGCGCGATGAGCGACGCGAAGGAGGCGAGGAGGGGGTTGTTCGTCGCGCCGCCCACGAACAGGCTCGAGAGCTGCTGCAGCACGACGAGGCCGAACCCTCCGAGGAGGGCGCCGGGCACGATGGTGCGCAGCGTCGTCTTCACGCCCGACAGCAGCCAGAACAGCCAGGCGATGATGACCGCGTCGAGGAGGAACGTCACGAGGACCGTCAGGATGCGGGTGAGCACCTCCGCGGTGCCGCCCGGCGCGCCGCCGATCCACGAGAGCACCGTCGTGACGAACGTGGAGCCGAGGAACGTCGCGACGGCCGAGGCCGCCAGCAGCACCCCCAGGGAGAGGGCGAAGAGGAGATCCCACAGCTTCGTGATGAGCGCCGAGCTCGTCTGCTGCGTGCCGGCGATGACCCGCAGCGACTCGCGCAGGTTGCCGACCGCTCCGAGCATCGCCATGACCAGCGCGACGACGGAGGCGATGCCCGCAGCCGTCATGCCGTTCTGCAGGTCGTCGACCTTGATGAGCGCGTTCTCGCCGCCGATGAGCCCCGGGATGACGTTGTCGACGATCTCGACCAGGGCGTCCCACAGGTCGTCGCGGGAGGAGAGCCAGATCGATGCGACGGAGAACCCGAGGAGCACGGCGGCGAACACCGCGAACAGCGCGCGGAAGGTGATGGCCGCGGCGAGGAGCCCTCCGCTGTGATCGCTGAACATCATGGCCGCGCGGACGATGCGCAGCCGCAGCAGCCGGGCGATCAGGTCGGCGATCCATTCCTGCAGCTTCTCCATCACCTCATGTTAGGAGGAGACCGGCCGCGGTGCCCAGCGCCATCCAGGGACCGAACGCGATCCGCGTGCGCCGGGTGCCCCGGCCGACGGCGATCAGCGCCGCCGCCGCGAGGCCGGCGAGGAGGAAGGAGGCGGCCGCGCCGATCGCGAGGGGGAGCCACCCGTGCCAGGCGAGGACCATGCCCACGGGCACGGCGAGCTTGACGTCTCCCCCGCCGAGGCCGCCGCTCGTGAGGTCGCGCAGCGCGAGGAAGGCGGCCCCGAGCACGAGCCCGCCGGCGAGCGCGCGCAGCAGGGGGCCCGCGGATCCGCCGACGGCCGCCGCGAGGGCGAGGCCCGCGGCGACGCCGACCGCGAGCGGGGCCACGACGGCGTTGGGCAGCCGGTGCCGGGTGACGTCGATGTGCACGAGCGCCCCGCAGACGGCGAAGAACCCGATGACGACGAACGAGGCGAGCAGGTCGGCCATGCCCGCCAGGCTAGGAGGGGAGGTCGGGGTGGCGCAGATGCCTGTGGAGAGTCAGTCGCCCATCCGGTTGCGCGTGCGCATCGCGCGCTCGGCCTCGCGCTTGTCCTGCCGCTCCCGCAGCGTCTGGCGCTTGTCGTACTGGGTCTTGCCCTTCGCGATGCCGATCTCGATCTTCGCGCGGCCGTCGACGAAGTACAGCTTGAGCGGCACGAGCGTGTAGCCGCCCGCCTGCGCCTTCTGCCCGATCTTCGCGATCTCGTCCTTGTGCAGCAGCAGCTTGCGCACCCGCTTCGCGGAGTGGTTCGTCCACGTGCCCTGCGAGTACTGCGGGATCGACACCTGGTCGAGCCACGCCTCGCCGCGGTCGACGTACGCGTAGCCGTCTGTGAGGTTCGCGTGCCCCGCGCGGAGGGACTTCACCTCGGTGCCGGTGAGCACCAGCCCCGCCTCGTAGGTCTTCTCGATCGTGTATTCGTGGCGTGCGCGACGGTTCGTCGCGATGACCTTCTCGCCCTTCTCGCGTGCCATGCTCACCTCCCGGGGTCCGATGCTGGAACAGCCTTCCAGCTTAGACCATCGTGGACTCGCTCAGGCGCGCAGCCAGCGGCGGATCGCGAATCCGGCCGACAGGGCCGCGAGGACGACGCCGAGCCCCACGATCACGGGCACGACGACCCAGGCCTCCGACAGGCCGATCCAGGGGATCGCGCCCGCCTCGCGCGCGAGGTAGTCCTCGACGCCGACGCGCACGCCCACGAGCACCGTCGCGCTCGCGAGAGCCGCGCCGAGGAGCGCGGCCAGCACGCCCTCGAGGACGAACGGGGTCTGGATCGTCCCGTTCGAGGCCCCGACGAGGCGCATGATGCCGACTTCCCGTCTCCGGGCGTAGGCAGACAGGCGGATGGTCGTCGCGATGAGCAGAACCGCCGAGATGAGCATGAGCACCGCGATCCCGACCGCGATGTAGGTGGCGATCGTCAGCGTCGCGAACAGCGGATCGAGGTACTCGAGCTGATCGGCGATCTCCTCGACGCCCTGCACGCCGCTGAGCGCCTCGCGGATGACGTTCGTCTGGTCGGGGTTGAGCAGCGTCACGTGGAAGACGGCGCTCGTCTGCTCGACCGTGAGCAGCCCCGCGAGATCCTCGTCGAAGTTCTGCACGAGGGCGTCGTGCGCCTCCTCCTGCGATTCGAAGGAGAACTCCTGGATGAGCGGGCTGAGCGTGTCGCCGGTCAGCCGCCCCTCGACCTCGGAGATCTGCTCCTCGGTCGCGACGCCGTCGACGCAGGTGGCCTCCTCGGACAGCGACGAGCACATGTACACGTCGACCTGCGCGCGATCCTCGAAGTACGAGTTGGTCTTGGCGATCTGCGCCTGCATGAGCACCGCCGCGCCGACGAACGTCAGCGACACGAACGTGACCAGCACGACGGAGACGACCATGGACGCGTTGCGCCGGAGGCCCTGCAGGGCCTCGGAGAGAACGAGGGAGAGGTTCACGAGGTGGGCCCCACTTCGTCGTCGTCTGCGCGGTCGAGGCCGAGCCGGTCGGCCATGCCGAGGGCGTCGATCTCGACGTCGATCTCCGGGATGGAGCTGGCGCGCGGGGCGTCCTGCTCCTCGCCCGCGTCCCGCGAGCGGGCGTCCTCCTCCCCCGGTGCGGCGTCCTCGGGCTCGTCCGCCGGGTCGGCCGGCGCCGGGGGCGCCTCCTCCTCGATCGGCTCGTCCGCCGCCTCGGGGGCCTCCTCGACGACCGGCTCGGCGGGAGCCGCGGGGTCGTCGTCCGCGGGGACGATCGGGTCGGGCGAGGGGGTCTCGTCGGGCGCCGTGGCGTCCTCGGGATCCGCGACGTCGGCGCTCTCGCCCGGGCCGCTCACCTCCCGCTGCAGCTCGATGGCGGCCGTGAGGGCGGCGATCGCGGACGCGCCGCGCTCGGCCTCCGGCCTCAGCGTCGCGACGACCGACGTGTCGCCGTAGGAGCCGCGCAGCTCGTCGCGCACGAGCTCGCCCTCGCGCAGCTCGATCACGCGGCGCTGCATCTTGTCGACGAAGACCGCCTCGTGGGTCGCCATGACGACGGTCGTCCCCGCGGCGTTGATGCCTTCGAGCAGGCGCATGATCTCGACCGACGTGCCGGGGTCGAGGTTTCCCGTCGGCTCGTCGGCGAGGAGGATCTGGGGGCGGTTGACGATCGCGCGCGCGATCGCGATGCGCTGCTGCTCGCCGCCGGACAGCTCGTGCGGCATGCGCCGCCCCATGTCGGCGAGGCCGACGCGCTCGAGCGCCTCGGGGACCGCCGACTTGATGAAGGCACGGGAGCGGCCGATGACCTGCAGCGCGAACGAGATGTTCTGGGTGACCGTCTTGGAGGGCAGCAGGCGGAAGTCCTGGAACACGGAGCCGATGCTGCGACGGAAGTAGGGCGTTCGGCGGTCGCTGAGGCCGCGCGTGTCCTTCCCGAGGACGACGACCCGGCCGGAGCTCGGAACGCCCTCTCGCAGGATCAGGCGCAGGCAGGAGGACTTCCCGGATCCCGACGGGCCGACGAGGAACACGAACTCGCCGCGCTCCACTTCGAAGTCGACGCTGTCGAGCGCGGGGCGCGCGGTGCCGCGGTAGCGCTTGGTGACGTTCTCAAACCGGATCATGACCCCACGAGGCTACGCGTCGAGGACGGGCCCGGGGGCCGCGACACTCCCTGAGTGCGTCGGCGCTCCGCCCATCCTCAGCACGCCGTCGGCGCCGCGGATCGCGTCCGCGCGGTGGGCGATGACGACGGTGGTGATCCCCGGACGGGCCGCGATCGCCTCGCGCAACGCCCGCTGGGTCTCGGGATCCTGGTGGCTCGTCGCCTCGTCGAGCACGAGGATCCGCGGATCCCGGGCGAGGGCGCGAGCGAGGGTGAGGCGCTGGCGCTGGCCGCCCGAGAGGGAGAGCGCGTCGTCCGAGAGCGCGGCGCGGAGCCCGTCGGGGTGCGCGCGCACGTCGTCGCCGAGGGCGGCGTCGTCGAGCGCCCTCCACGCCTCGTCCTCCGTGAGCGCGGGGCTCCCGAGGCGCAGGTTGTCGAGCACCGTGCCGCGGAGGAGGACGGGCCGCTGCTCCACGATCGCCACGACGCGACGCAGCTCCGCGAGGTCGACCCGGCGGACGTCGACCGCCCCCGAGGCTCCGACGAGCCGCACGGCGCCCTCCCTCGGATCGCGCTGGCGGGTGAGGAGGGAGGCGAGGGTGGACTTGCCGCTCCCGCTCGGTCCGACGACCGCGAGGGTCTCCCCCGCGCCGATGCGCCGCGTGAGCCCGTCGATGACGTCCGGGGCGTCGCCGTATCCCGCGCGGACGCCGTCGAGCTCGATGCCGAGGGCCCCCTCGGGGATCGGCTCGGGCGCAGGGGGCGAGGCGATCGACGGCGTGCGTGCGAGCACGCGGTCGAAGCGCCGTGCCGAGGCCAGCGCGGTGGGCAGCGAGCGCGTGAGCGCCTCGACGGCCGAGACCGCGGGGGCCGCGCCGAGGACGGCGGCCGCGGCGACGACGTGCGCGCCGATCGTCTCAGGCGACGCGAGAGCCACGATGCCGATCGCGGCGAGGAGCGGCCAGGCGAGGCCGATCGCTGCGCGCAGCGACTGCCCCGCTCCGGCACGGCGCACGGCGCGGCCGAGGTCGGCGTCGCGCGAGGCGAGGGCCGAGAGCCGGGACTCGGCGGCTCCGAGCGTGCGGATCTCCGTCGCGGCCTGGATGTCCTCCGTCACCTGCTGGGCGATGTCCGCGCGGCGGGCGACGACCTCGCGGGACGCGGAGGCGGAGCGGCGGGCGCCCAGGAGCGGGGCGACGACGCCCCCGACGGCGAACGCGGCGAGCGCGACGCCCGCCGGAGCCGCGCCGACGCCCGCGGCGAGAGCCGCGACGACGCCCGCGGGGATGAGCACGGCGGTGACCGCGGGCACGAGCGTGTGGGCGAAGAACACCTCGACGCGGTCGATGTCGCGCGTCGCGACCGTCGTGAGGTCGCCGGATCCGCCCGTCTCGTCATCGGGCGCGAGGGGGAGCAGGGCGTCGAAGAATGCCAGCCTCATGTCGGCGATGAGCGAGAACGCCGCGCGGTGCCCGAGGTAGTGCTCGAGATAGCGGAAGAGCCCCTTGAGCACCGCGACGGCCACGAGGATCCCCCCGACCGCGGCGAGGGGCGGCGCCGCGCCCTCCGCGGCGCGCACGACGAACGCCGCGGGGAGGGCGATCAGCGCGATGCCGGCCGCGAGGTTCAGGATGCGCGCGACGAGCGATCCCGCGAGCCACGGCCAGGCGGTCGCGGCGATGCCCAGGAGCCGGCGGATCATCGCGCTCCCCCTTCCGCCGAGGCGGAGCGGGACGGCGGGGCGAGCGCCGTGCGCCCCTCGTCGACGACGCCGACGCGGTCGGCGAGCGCCGCCTCCTCGTCGCGATGGGTGATCATGACGACCGCGCGCTCGCGGGCGAGGTCGGCGATCGTGCGGGTCACGCCCTCCGCCGTCTCCGGATCGAGGTGGGCGGTGACCTCGTCCGCGACGAGGACCGGCCTGCGGGTGAGGAGAGCCCGCGCGAGGCAGATCCGCTGCGCCTGGCCGCCCGAGACGCCGCGCGCGCCCTCCCCCACCGGGGTGTCGAGCCCCTGCGGCAGCTCGTCGCCCCCGCGGGGGAAGCCGGCGGCGGCGAGGGATCCGCGGAGGTCGGCGTCCGACGCCCCGCTGTCCGCCAGGAGGAGGTTCTCCCTGACCGTCCCGGTGAACAGCTGCGATCGCTGGGGCACGTAGGCGACGAGGCCCAGGAGGTCCGCTCTCTCGGCGGGACGACCGTCGACGCGGATGCCCTCGGCGTGCGCGAGACCGGCGATCCCGAGCGCGAGCGACGACTTCCCGGCGCCGGAGCGGCCGACGAGGGCCGTGAGACCCGTCGCGGGCACGTCGAGGTCGGCGTCGCGGATGGGCCAGGCGTCGCCGCGGCGCACGCGCGCGCCGCGCAGCGAGAGGACGGGGTCCGCCTCCGGGCGGAGCGCCTCCTCCGGGGCGACGTCGTCGCTCTCCGCGGCCTCGAGCGCGGCGCGCACCCGCTCTCCCGATGCGCGCCCCGCGAGGCCGACGTAGAAGGAGCGCCCCAGGCTGTCGACGGGCTCCCGCAACAGCCCGGACAGCACGAGGAGCGCGACCGCCGTGCCGGGCGTGAGCCAGCCGTCTCGCGTGCCCGCGACGGCGGCCGTGCCGACGACGGCGAGCGCCACGACGCCGAACACCGCGTCGGTGACGAGGATGACGAGCTGGTTGCGGGCGAGGAGGCGCATCACCTCGGCGCGCAGCCCCTCCGACCGGGCGGCGAGGACGCGGCGGCGCTCGCCTGCAGCGCCGAGCATGCGGATCGTGTGCCGGGCGCGCATCGTCTCGAGGAATCCCGCGGCGAGCTGTCCCGACAGGCGGCGGTAGCGGCCGCTCGACGCGCGGAACCGCGCCATGAATCCTCCGATGACGACCGGGATCAGGGCGACGCAGACGGCGAGGACGCCCGCCAGCCCGGCGGAGACGAGCGCCGCGATGACGACGAGCACGACGACCGGGACGACGAACGCGGCGACGAGCGGCCCCAGGAAGGCCGCCCGATAGTGCGCGAAGCGCTCGACCTCCTCGGTCGCCCGCGCGATGCGCTGGCCCGTCGGCTCGTCGTCGTCGAGCGGAGCGGCGAGCTCCGCCCGCATCGCGCGGGCCCGCCACGCGGCCTCCTCCCGCGCCTGGGCGCGCACCGGCGCGAGGCGCTCGACCGCCTCCAGCGCGGCGGCGGCGAGGACCGCGACGCCGGCGGCCGAGAGCGCGGCGAGCGCGCCCTCGCCGGCGATCACCCGGTCGACGCCGCGACCGAGGAGCAGGGCCGCGGCGGTGACCGCCGCGGCGCGCATCACGGCGATGAGGACGACGGCCCACCCTGCGTGCGGCACGTCGCGGAGCATCCCGAGCTTCATGGGTCCCCATTCTCGCCCGGCGTCCTGGGCGAATCGTCATCTTCCCCGGTGCCCGCGCGCGGCTCGCGTGCGGCAGACTGATGCCATGACCGCATCCGCCGACGCCCCGTCCGACGACCCCCGCGCGCTGCGCAGCCGGCGCCGCCTGCAGGAGGCGCTGCGCACCCTGCTGCGCCAGGAGGAGCTCGGCGATCTCGGCGTCTCGGAGCTGTGCCGCGAGGCCGGCGTGCACCGCACGACGTTCTACGGCCACTACGCGAGCGTCGGGGAGCTCGCGGCCGACGTGTACGCGTCGCTCATCGACGAGATCTTCCCCGAGGATCCCGCGGACGGCCAGGACCCGCAGGCGATCGCGCGCATCTACTTCGACGGCAAGATCGCGCTGATGCGGCGCGTCGCCGAGGAGCGCCGCCCGATCCGCGCGCTGCTCGCCTCCCCCGTGTCCCTCGAGTTCCGCCGGCTGCTGCGCGAGCGCTACCGCGAGCACGTCTCGCGGGCGATCGCCGTGCTCCGCCGCAGCGGCGGGGGCGAGGGCATCGAGGGGTCGGCGGAGGTCGCGGGGGCGTTCATCGCCGGCGGCACCCTGAGCGCGGTCGAGATGTGGGCGATGAGCGACGACGAGGACGCGGAGGCGTTCGTGCGCGACATGATGACCGCGATGCCCCGCTGGTGGCCCTCCGCCGAGTGAGCGGAGGACCGCCGCGGGGTCAGCGGGCGAGCAGGACGGCCCCGTAGGGGCCGAATCCCCAGCCGAGCGTCGTGGTGCGCGTCTCCTGCGCGCCGGCCTCGCGCGCGAGGCGTTCCAGGTCGGCTCCGGCGCGCAGGGGCGCCCCGGTGAGCGCGAGGCTCGTGAGAGCCCGCTCGGCGACGTGGTCGTCCTCGGCCGCCCCGTCGGAGGTCGGCTCCGCGAGGACGACGCCCGCTCCGCCGGCCAGCGCCGCGCGCAGGATGGTGCGCGCCTCGTCGTCGTCGCGCCCCTCGAGGGCCCCGATGAGGATCGCCGCGTCGTGCGCCGGCCATTCGACGGCGTCCGCCGCGGGGAGCACGACCGTGCGCGTCTCGCCCAGCTGCGCCGCGACGTACGCGGCGCCGTCGCCCAGGACGGCGACGACGCGCGCGTCGCGGAGGGCGGGAAGGCTCGTGAGCGGCCCGATGGCGTACTGCAGGCGATCGGCGGCCCGCTCGTCGTAGGCCGCCTCGAGCGCGGGATCCGCCGCGCGACGCCCGCGCCACGTCGCGGTCTCCCCACCCGATCCGCGCAGCACGTCGAGCAGGCCGACGAGGGCCAGGGCGTCGCGGTTGGCGGGGTTGTCGAGCGAGAGCTCGTCGATCGCGGCGTCCTCCATGAACACCCCGCCGAGGGCCGTGTTGCGCACGCGCTCTCCGTCGCGTTCGAGGATCCCGAGGGCGAGCATCGCGTCGACGAGCGGCGCAAGGAGCTCGGGGGTGATGCCCGTCTCGCGGGCGAGCGCGGGCAGATCGTCCGCGCCGCCCGCGACGAGCGGGCCGATGCCGAGCGTGACCGCGACCCGCGTGACGATCGCGGGGGCGAGCTCGCCCAGCTCGTGCGCTTCGTGCAGCAGCGCGAGGGCCGATTCGTCCTCGGATCCGCGCTCGGGCGCCTCTGCGCCCTCCTCCGCGGGGGCCGCGTCGACGGCGCGCGGGCGGCGCCAGTACCCGACGACCTCGACGTCCTCCTTCGGGAGGCCCCGCTCGCCGCGCAGGTGCCTGCGGATCGGCGCGATCGACATCGACTCCCCGCCGACCCAGGCGTAGACGCGCTCCCCCTCCGGGAAGGCGACCTCGCGCACGGCGTCGTACAGGAGCGTGCTCTGGCCCGCGGGGATCCCGTCGCGGGCGATCCACCGCACCTCGATGTCGGAGGCGGTCTCGATCTCCTGGCGGTCGGCGAGGGTCGGCACCTCGACGATCGCGAGGCCGCGTGCGCCGGCCGGCGCCTCCTCGAGGAAGCGTCCGATCGCGGGCAGCGCCGTCTCGTCTCCGGCGAGGAGGTGCCAGTCGACGCCCTCGCTCACGAGCGCGCAGGACTTCGGCCCGGCGAAGGAGATCTCGTCTCCCGGCTGGGCGCGGAAGGCCCAGTCGGCGGCGAGCCCGTGGTCGTGGCGCACGACGTCGACATCGAGCGCTCCGGTCTCGGGATCCCAGGAGCGCACCGTGTAGTCGCGGGTGAATGCGAAGACCTCGCGGTTCCACGAGAAGGTCGTCGCCTGCTGCTCCCCGGCCTCGGGGAGCTCGTCGTCCGAGGGCGGGAAGACCATCTTGATGTGGTCGTCGAAGCCGTCGGATCGGAAGGCGGGACGCGGGTGCCCCTCCCCCATGACGCCCGCGGACAGCTCCTCGCCCGTCAGGGTGAGTCGGCGCATGTTCGGGGTGAGGTCCGCGATCCGCTCGACGCGCGCGCGGCGGAGGACGATCGGGTGGATCTGCAGGGGGCGGGAGGTGCGGGGCACGGAGGGACTCCATCGACGGGACCGGGGAACCAGGTAAGCCTAACCTCACTCCTCCGGTCCCGTCGATGCGGATCAGACGGCCCGCACCCGGAGATCGCGCGCGAGGTCGTCGCGCTCCTCGAGGACGAGGCGGCGCAGAGCGCCGGGAGCGTCCGCGTTCTCCTCGAGCCACGCGTCGACGAGGCGGAGATCGTCGGACGCCGGGAAGAGGTCGCGCACGAGGCGCCGGGCGATCTCGATCGACCGGCTCCCCCAGGCCTCGCGGATCCGCGAGAAGTACTCCTCGTCGAAGCGCGCGATGAGGTCGCGGCGTCCCCCGGCGCGGAACCCGGCGATCGTCGCGCCGAGGTGGTCGTTCGTGAGGGTCTCGTCCTCCCACGCCGCACGCCAGGCGGACGCGCGCACCTCGGCGTCTGGCCGGGCGGCGAGCGCCTGGATCGAGGCGGTGCGCCCGGACATCGTGTCGTCGCGCGCGAGCTCCTCTCGGATCCCCTCCTCGTCGATGCGGCCCGTCGCCGCGAGGCCCGCGACCCAGATCCACCGCAGGTCGGCGTCGAGGGCGAGCCCCTCGGGCGCGGGGGCCTCTCCCGCGAGCATCGCCCGCACCTCGTCCGCTCGCGCGTCGCAGAACGCCGACGCCGCGCCGAGGGCACGGGCCCAGGCCAGCTGCGCGCCGCTCCCCGGCCGGGCGGCGCGCAGCCCCTCCCAGACGACGTCGAGCCAGATGCGCCGCGCGTCCGGGCGGTCGGCATCCGGCACGTAGTGGCCGATGGCGAAGGCGGCGTTCTGCAGGGCCGCCGAGAGGAGGCCCACGTTCGGCTCCGCGGGCGCGTGGCGGCGCACGGTCTCGAGGAAGCGCGTCGCGGCGAGCTCGCCGTCGCGCACCGCGTTCCAGAGCGACGACCAGACGAGGGCGCGCGCGAGGGTGTCGTCGAGCGCGCTGAGACGGTCCTCGACCGTGCGCAGCGAGCGCGCGTCGAGGCGGACCTTCGCGTAGGTGAGGTCGCCGTCGTTCAGGAGCGCGAGCGGCGCCTCCTCGCCGTCGACGAGCGGCAGGCTCACGGGCGTGCGCTCGTCGGCGATGTCGATCTCGACGCTCTCCCGGCGCACGAGCGATCCGTCCTCGTCGGCGAAGAGGCCGATGCGGAGGCGGTGCGGGCGGGGATCCGTCTGGACGACGACGTGCGCATTCCCCTCCCGCTCGAGGCGGAGCGTCGAGACGCCCGTGCTCTCGAGCCACGCCCGCGACCACGAGCGGATGTCGCGCCCTGAGGTCTCCTCGAGCACGACGAGCAGATCGTCGAGACGCGTGCTGCCGAAGGCGTGCCGGGCGAAGTAGGTCCGCGCGCCCGCGAAGAACGCGTCCTCCCCCGCGAAGGCCACGAGCTGCTTGAGCACCGAGGCTCCCTTGGCGTAGGTGATGCCGTCGAAGTTGAGCTTCGCGGCCTCGAGGTCGGGGATGTCGGCGACGATCGGGTGGGTCGTCGGCTTCTGGTCCTGCTCGTACGCCCAGGCCTTCCTCCGGTTCGCGAAGGTCGCCCAGGCGTCCTGGAAGCGGGTCGCGGCGACCGAGGCGTGCGCGCCCATGTAGTCGGCGAACGACTCCTTGAGCCACAGGTCGTCCCACCAGGTCATCGTGACGAGGTCGCCGAACCACATGTGCGCCATCTCGTGGAGGATCGTGTTCGCGCGCCCCTCCCGCTGCGCGTCGGTCGCCGCTCCCCGGAACACGTAGCTCTCGGTGAAGGTCACGAGACCGGGGTTCTCCATGGCGCCGAGGTTGTACTCGGGCACGAAGATCTGGTCGTACTTCCCCCACGGGTAGTCGTAGCCGAACGCGTCGGCGAAGAAGTCGAGCCCCTGGCGGGTGACCTCGAGGATCTCGTCGGCGTCGAGGTGCTCGGCGAGCGATGCCCGGCAGAGCGCCCCGAGGGGCACGACGAGGCCGCCGCGGCGCCACTCGCCCGCGACGCGATGGTACGGCCCGGCGGCGACCGCGGTGATGTAGGACGAGATGGGCGGGGTGGGCGCGAACTCGACCGTCTGGGACGCCCCGCCTCCCGTCGTGACCACCGGACGCTGGTTCGACAGCACCTCCCAGCCGGCGGGCGCCGTGACGACGAACGTGTACGCGGCCTTCATGTCGGGCTGCTCGAAGCACGCCATGACCCGGCGCGCGTCGGCCGGCTCGTACTGCGTGTACAGGTACGTCTGTCCGTCCGCCGGGTCGACGAAGCGGTGCAGCCCCTCGCCGGACCGGCTGTAGACGCCCTCGGCCTCGATGCGCACCTCGTTCGAGGCCTCGAGGCCCGCGATCCGCACGCGCGCGCCGTCCCAGAGCACCGGGTGGTCGACGCCGTTGACGACGACGCGGTGCACCGCGCGGCCGATGAAGTCGATCCAGGTGGCGTCCGCGTCGGAGGCGAACGTCAGGGTGGTCGTCGTGAGGAACGAGGACGCGTCGGGGTCGGGCGCGCTCGTGAGATCGAGCTCGACGCGGATCGCGGAGACGTGCACCTGCGCGGATCGCGCGGCGGTCTCCTCGCGGGTGAGGTTGGCGGCAAGGTGTGCGCTCATCCCCCCATCGTAGGAAGGGAAGCGCGCTTCCCGCGCCCTCGGCCCGCCCCGGCGGGGCTCAGAGGCTGAGGCGGCGCCGGCGCTCCAGCCGGCGCAGACCGGAGGAGAACGGCCGCCCGGCGGGCAGGAGAGCGGCCTCCAGCCGGGCGCGCGCGTCGTCCGCGAGGTGCGGTCCGATGGCGACGTGCCCCTCCTCCGCGGGGCCGTCGGGCGCGCGGCGCACGTCGATGGTCCGCCCGACGAGGTTCACCGCGTAGCGCCGTGCGCCCCGCGGGGAGCGCACGGGCACGACCCCCTTCAGACGGTAGGCGCCGGCGGGAGGATCCTCGAGCAGGTCGACGAGCGCCCCGGCGTCGACCGGGGCTCCGGCGACGACCGACACCGCCTCGGCGTGCGCGTGATCCCCGCGCCCGCGATGCGCCTCCCGCAGCAGGGCGGAGATCGGCAGCTCGTCCGGGGGATCCTCCTCGTCTGACCCGTCGAACACGAGGGCGGGATCGATCCGCCCCTCGTCCGACGCGATGACCGTCGCGGCTGGGTTGCGCCGCCCGACCCGGTCGGCGATCGACGCGAGCCGCCGGTCCCGCTCCTCGGGAGCCAGCCGGTCGAGCTTGCTCACCACGACGAGGGTGGCCGCGGCGTATCGCGCCGGCGGGAGGGCGCCGGTGTCGACGGTGCGGTCGTGCTCGACCGCGTCGGCGACGTCGACGACGCCCCCGAGAGGCACGTCCGCGACGCCGCTGAAGCGGATGAGGCGGGCGAGCGCGAGCGGCTCGGCCGCACCCGACGCCTCGACGACGATCGCGTCGAGGCGGAGACGCGGATCCGCGAGCCGCTCCAGCGCGTCGTCGAGCGCGGTGTCGTCGTCGAGGCAGCAGATGCATCCGCCCGCGATCGAGGCCGCCTCGTCGACCTGTCCGGCGAGGAGGCCCGCATCCACCGGGATGTCGCCGAAGTCGTTGACGACGACCCCGACCCGCGCGCCGGGGTGCGACAGCAGATGGTTGAGCAGCGTGGTCTTCCCGGCCCCGAGGTGGCCGGTCAGAGCGATCACGGGCACGGCCATCGTGCCCCCTCTCTGATGAGATCCGCTCTCGATAACGGTAGCGCGAGCGTCCGCGCGGGGGCGAGCCGGGCCGTCGCGCCGCGAGGCCCCTCAGAGCAGGTTGACGAGGAGGACGAAGGTCGCGGTCCCGGCGGCGATGCTCAGCAGGGTGCGCCGGCCGCAGCTCAGGTGCACGGCGACCGTGACGGCGGCGGCCGTCAGCGCCTCGAGGAGATGGCCGGCGGCGGAGTCGCGGAAGGTCGCCGCCGCGAGGAGCGCCAGGATCCCCACGGGCATCCACGCCGCCATCGCGGCGACGAGCTCCGACTCGCGCAGGGGCTTCAGGACCGCGAACGGGAGGGCGCGGAGGGTCAGCGTGATGACGAAGGCGATCGCGAGGACGGCGACGATGTATCCGGTCTCAGGCACGGCGCCTCCTCCGGATCGCGAGCCGCGCGAGGAGCCCCGCGAGGAACAGGAGCATCGAGGCGAACAGCAGGTGCTCCGGCACCGCCGTCGCGGAGAACGCGAAGGCCGCCGCCGCGATGAGGATCGACGGCACCTCCCGGCGGGAGCGCGCCGCGTCGAGCGCGAGGGTGATGAACAGTGCGCAGAGCGCGAACTCGAGCCCCTCGATCGGGGCGGGCAGGAGGGCGCCGACCGCGACGCCCGCCAGGCCGCCCGAGACCCAGTAGAGCTGCAGCGACGCCTGCAGGGAGAGCAGCCGCCAGGACGTCCACCCGTCGGGGTGAGCGGCGGTGATGGCGTACGCCTCGTCCGTCAGCGCGTACATCGAGTAGGCGCGGGCGATCGGGTTCCGCACGACGTGCAGCGGGAACGAGAAGGCGTAGAACACGTGCCGGAAGTTGACGAGCAGCGTCGTGACGGCGATCGCGATGAGCGGCGTGCGCTGCGTCATGAGATCCACGAGCAGCAGCTCGAGCGACCCCGCGTATCCCGCCGTGGACAGCGCGGGAGCCGACCACAGCGGCAGGCCCGACTGCGCGACGAGCAGACCGAACGCGATGCCGAGCGGCACCATGCCGAGACCGGCGGCGAGCGACATGCGCACGCCCTGGGCGACCTCGTGCCGACGCGAGAGGCGACGAGGAGAAGCGGACACCCTTCGATCCTACGAGCGGCGGCGAGCGCGTCAGCGCGTCAGCGGGACGCCCTCGGCCGTGAGCGGGAAGAAGCGCCGGTCGGCGTAGACGAGCGGCGTGCCGCCCTCGCCCTGGTCGATGTCGCTGACGTGCGCGACCACGAGGACGGAGCTGCCCACCGGCACCGTCTGCACGATCCGCGCCCGCAGACGCGCGCGCTCGCCCGCCAGGCGGGGCGCGCCGTCGTCGTCGAACGACCAGCCCTGCTCCGGCGTGAAGCGCTCGCCGCCCGAGACGGCGAACCGGCCTGCCGTGTCGATGTGGTCGGGCGTGAGGAAGTGCACGAACACGTCGCCCGACGCGAGGAGCGCGCCGGCCGTGCCCGTGGCACGGGTCACGGAGAACGACAGCGCGGGGGGATCCGTCGCGACCGACGCCACGCTCGACGCCGTGAGGCCGACGGGCCCCTCGGGGGTCTGCGCCGTGATGAGGGTGACGGCGGCGGGGTGGTCGCGGAACGCAGCCTTGAAGCGATCGCCGAGGGAAGGCACGTCGTTGCTCATGCCTTCGACGGTAGTCCTCTCGCGCGGGGCGGGCGCCGCGTCCCGAAACCCGGCGTCATCCCGCGTCACGCCGAGACGGTCCAGCGCGCCGCACGCCGGAGCACCTCGCGGTGCGCGGGCGAGGAGAACGAGCGCTCGTCGTGGCCGAGCGTCGACACGACGCTGCGCCCCCCGGCGCGCTCGAGCGCCCACAGCGCGGGCTGGCGCTCGCCGTCGACCTCGGAGACCGCGAGCACCTCCGCCTCGTCCGCCACGGCGAGGCGCGCGTAGCGCTCATCGAACGCCTCGATGCGGTCGAGACCCGCGACGATCTCGTGCTCCGGCCGGACGACGTCGAAGACCGCGGGCCCGATGGGCGGGTGCCCCGACCGGTCGACGATCCACTCGCCGCCGATCGCCGGGATCCACTCGGGGTAGTCGCGCAGCGACGACACCGCGTTGTGCACGGCCAGCACGCCGATGCCCCGCGCGAGGGCGTCCGCAAGGCCCGCGCGGGACGCCTCGGGCGCTCCCCTGCCGGTCTCGCCGTTCCGCCAGGGGTCCCCGGCGTTGACGACGAGGAGGTCCGCGCCGTCCAGCGCGGCGAGGGCCTCGTCCGGCTCGCGCGCCTCGACGCGCCAGCCGTCGCCGGCGAGGATCCGCGCGATCTCCTGCGATGTGCGCGCGAACGGGTGCCAGGGATCCCCGTATCGCCCCGCCCCGGTCGCGACGACGGCGCGCATCACGCGGCCGCCTTCGCCGCCCGCTCCGGCGCGGGCTGCAGGCTGTGGCGCCCGCCCGACCAGACCACGTACAGGCAGGCGGTGGCGGTGAGCCCCAGCCCGAGGGCGGGCGCCTGCACGAAGACGACGGCCTGGACGGCGGCGACGGCGAGCGAGGCGACCGTGAACGGCCAGCGGCGCACGGCGACGAGCGGCGCCATCCGCAGCACGTCGCGCAGGCGGATCTCCGGCGCCTCCGCGACGGCGACGAGGCCGACCATCCCGCCGGCGAGGGCGAGCAGCGCGACGACCGCCATGAGCGGCGCGGCGATCGCCGCCGCCGTGGGCAGCAGCACGACGACGTCGACGATCGCGACGACCGCGATGGCGACCGCGACGCCCGCGACGGCGAGGGCCGACCGCCACGTCTCCCGGAGGCCCCGGAGGAAGGGGCGCACGACGCCCGTCTCGCCCTCGCGCTGCGCGCGGAAGACCCGGAAGAGGGCGGCGACGCCGGGCCCGCACCACACGGCCGCGATCGCGATGAGCGGCCACGAGAGCGACGGGTCGGTCGTGACGAGCAGCGCGACGAGCGGCAGGCACCAGATGGCGAGCAGCGCGTTGCCGATCAGCACGAGGGAGGCGACGGAGAACACCATCGCGTACGTGCCGTGCGAGATCCTCTTCATCCTCAGCCCTTCATGCCGCTCGTCGCGATGCCCTCGACGAAGAACCGCTGGCCGAGGAGGAACACGATCGCGATCGGGAGCACCGAGATCGTGAGGCCGGCGAAGAGCACGCCGTAGTTGGGGTCGTACTGGTTCGACGCGAAGTTGAACAGGCCGAGCTGCAGCGTCCAGAGGCTCGGGTCGCGCAGGTAGATGAGCGGGCCGAGGTAGTCGTTCCACGTGTTCACGAACGTCAGCAGCGACAGGCTCGCGATGGCCGGAACCGTGAGCGGCACCATGATGCGCCACCAGATGCCGTACTCGCTCAGCCCGTCCAGGCGCCCGGCCTCCGACAGCTCCTCGGGGATCGTCTCGTAGAACTGCTTCATGAGGAACACGCCGAACGCGCTGAAGGTCTGCAGCAGCAGGATCGACCAGAGGGTGTTCGCGAGGTTCCAGTCGGACAGCATGATGAACTGCGGGATCATGTACGACTGCCAGGGCACCGCGATCGTCGCGATGTACAGGAGGAACAGCGCGTCGCGGCCGGGGAACCGGATGCGCGAGAAGCCGTAGGCCGCGAACGATCCCGTCAGCACCTGCAGCGCGGTCACGCCGACCGACAGGACGAGCGTGTTGCGGGTCCAGGTGAGGATGCCGGAGTTCTGCCAGATGTCGACGTAGTTGCTCCACACGAACACCTCGGGCAGCCAGCGGACCGGCACCGAGAACACCCCGTTGGCGCTCTTGAGGGAGCTCATGACCATCCAGAAGAACGGGGTGAGCATCGCGGCCGCGGCGATGATGAGCGCGGCGTAGAGGAGCACGCGGCGGGTTCGCCGCGCGGCGTCGCCGGCTCCGCCTGCCGGGCGCGGGCGCAGGGTGCGGCGCCCCTTCTCGGAGGTGACGAGCGTCATGGTCTCGCTCATTTGTCGCTCCCTCGTCTGTTCCACATGAACTGCACGACCGTGACGATGATGCAGAGGAAGAACAGCACGACGGCCGCCGCGGACGCGTAGCCGAAGTCGTTCTCCTCGAAGCCCTTGCGGTAGATGAACTGGCTGATGACGGTCGTCGACTGGCCGGGGCCGCCCTGCGTGAGCACGAGGATGAGGTCGAACACCTTGAACGCCTCGATCGTGAGCATCACGGTCACGAAGAACATCGTGGGGCGCAGGCAGGGCAGCGTGACGTTGAGGAAGCGCTGGAAGGCGCTCGCCCCGTCCACGCGCGCCGCCTCGTGCAGCTCGCGCGGCACGGTCTGCAGGCCGGCGAGGAAGAGCACCATGTAGTACCCCATGGCGCGCCACGTCGAGATGATGACGACGGCGGGCATCGCCCACTCGGGCGAGGTCAGCCACCCGGGCGGCTCGCTGATCCCGACGAAGCGCAGCATCTCGTTGATCGGCCCGTAGTCGGGGCTGAACAGCAGGTTCCACACGAGCGCGATCGCGACGATCGAGGTGATGTACGGGAAGAACGCCGCGGTGCGGAAGAAGGCCACGCCGCGCAGCTTGTTGTTGAGGAGCAGCGCGAGACCCAGCGAGACGGCGATCGTCAGCGGGATGTGCAGGGCCGAGTAGTAGATCGTGTTCCAGAACGCCTTCCGGAAGCTGCCGTCGCCCCAGAGCCTCTCGAAGTTGTCGAGGCCGATGAAGGTCGAAGTGCCGAAGATGTTCCAGTCGGTGAGCGACATGTAGAACAGCACGATCACCGGGAAGAGGGTGAGCGTCGCGAAGCCGAGGAAGTTCGGCAGGATGAAGCTCCACCCCAGCAGGGTGTTGCGCGCGCGGAGGCGCGAGGCGCGCCGCCGCGGGGCGCGCGCGGGCGGAAGGTCGGTCTTCCGCGGCGGGGTCGTCGTGGTCATGCGTCTCCTCCGGACACCTCGGGCGCCGGCCGGACGGATCCGGCCGGCGCCGGGTGATCACTCGGCCGGGACCTCGCTGGCGACGCGCTCCTCGGCTTCCGCGATGGCGTCGTCGACGTCGGCGGAGCCGGAGAGGATCGCCGAATGCAGGTCGTTCAGGATGTTCTGGATCGGGTTCGTGCGCTCCGACGCGGGGTTCTCCGCGCGGGTGTCGTTCGTCTGGACGGCGAACTGCGACAGCTCGTCCTGCGGGGCGCCGTCGACGCCGAAGTACGCCTCGACGACGGCGTCGGTCAGCAGGGCGGGCCGGATGCCGATCTCGGCGAGGGAGATCGCGGCCTCCTCGCTCGCGGCGTACTCGAGGAACTCCTTGGCGAGCGCCTGCTTGTCCTCGTCGATGTTCGCGTTGATGCCGAACCCCGTCGGGTCGCCGAAGGTGACGGGCACGCTGTCGGTGCCCGCGGTCGAGGCGTCCTTCTGGGGAACGGGCGCGATGCCCCACTCGAACTCCTCGGCCTCGCCCGAGGCCTGCTGCGCGATGAGCGTCCCGGTGTACCAGGTGCCCATGAACATCGTCGCGGCCTTCTGCGTGCCGAACTCCCCCTGGTAGGTGAGCTGGTTGGCGCTGACGGTGTTGAAGGGCTCCTGGAGGCCCTCGTCCTGCAGCGTCAGCACACGCTCGTACGCCTCGGCGAACTGCCCGTACTCGCCCGTGAGGATGTCGGTGTCAGCCTGCGCGGTCGCGAGGCCCTGCACAGCAGACTGCCACGAGTGCTGGTACGCCGCCTTCGCGCCGTCCAGTCCCTCGCCGAGCGCGCGCAGCGCCTCGACGTAGTCGTCCCAGGTCCACGATCCGTCCGGCTCGTCGACTCCCGCCTGCGCGAAGAGGTCCTTGTTGTAGTACATGACCCACGAGTCCTGGCGGTAGGGCGTGGCGTAGGAGACGCCGTCGACCTGGTAGTTCTCGACGCCCGCGATGTCGTCCGGCAGCGAGACGTCGGACACCCCGGCGAGCTGCCCTCCGCCCTGGAAGGTGGTGAGGGCCTTGACCTCCTTCTGGGTGATGACGTCGGGCGCGGATCCCGCGGCGAGGTCGGCCGTGATGAGGGTGTTGTACTCCGTGGGGTCGTACTCGACGAGCTTCACGTCGATGTCGCCGCCGTGCTGCTCGGCGAACCCGTCGGCGAGCAGCTGGAACTCGGGCGTGGTGGAGATGCTCCAGCCGGAGATCGTCAGCGTGTCGGCGTCTCCGCCTTCCGCTCCGCCTCCTCCGCCGCCGGAGCATCCGGTGAGCAGGAGCGCGGCGCCCGCGGTGGTCGCGAGGCCGATCGTGATCGAACGCTTCATTGCGCAGCCTTTCGGTTTCTTGGTGTGTCGGGGGTGGGGGTCGTGTCGGCGCACCAGGCGCCGGGGTCGATGACGGTGTCGGGGCCGGCCGGCCAGGCGATGCGCCAGCCGCCGTCGTCGGGCTCCGCCCGCGGGGCATCCTCGGCCGCGGCGGGGGCGCCGAGGAGGATCGCCGCGGCGCCCCACTCCGGCGTCGCCTCGGCGAGGATCCAGGGCACGGCGGACTCTCCCGCGAGCGGCGTGACGTCGTCCTCGCGGAGCACGCCCGATTCGCGGACCGGGGTGAGGGGCACGACGCGGCTGGCGAGCCGCGGGGTCTCCGTCCAGGCGGCGCCGCGGTTCGCGGGGCGGCCCGTGAGGGCCCAGCCGCCGACGCGGACGACGCCGTCGTGGTCGCCGGCGTCGCCGCGCACGCGCCAGAAGCGCACCTCCCACGCGCCGCGCACGATCGAGACGACGTCGATCTCCGGGCCGAGCGCGGTGCGGATCGCGACGTCGCCGTGCCCGTGATCGGGCTCGCCTGCGAGCTCAAGGGGCCAGTGCGCCGTGGCGGTGGAGCCGCCCGCGAGGGTCTCGTCCGGCAGCGCGCCGACGGGCCCGCGGGCGAACCCTGACCGGTGGCTGGGGCGTCCCTCCCGCAGCAGCGCGACCGCGCCGTCAACGGGGTCGAGCACGCCGTCGCCGCGCAGCACGGGCGCCATGGCGGTCGAATAGCCGAGCTTCGCGTAGAGCGGGCCGTCCGGCTGGTGATCGCCCGCGTGGCCGTGGTCGGTGCCGTGGTTCACGAGGCGCACGACGCCGTCCTCCGTGCCCGTGGCGAGCCAGCCGGGGGCGGAGATCAGGCGGGCGAAGGGCGCGCGCTCGACGGGCAGCGGCTGCTCGACGGCGGTCCACACGGAGTGATCCGCCGGCAGCGCGATCCCGAGCATGCCCTTCGAGGCCCAGTAGGGGGATCCGGGGCCCGAGTAGTTCTGCGCCATCGCGCGCCACGGGCCGTGCCAGCCGAGCGAGAGCACGCCCTCGGCGTCGGGGGCGCCGTGCGCGACGAAGTGCGCGACCTGTCCGCTCGCGGCGCGGCGCAGCAGGCCGGGATCGAACCGCTCGCTTCCCGCGACGGCCGCGGCCCATGCCGGGGCGGCGGAGGCGAACCGGTAGGTGAGGCTGCGGCCCTGGAACAGCGGTGCGCCGTCGGCGCCGACGAGGTGCAGCGCGTCGGCGAGGTAGTCGTCGAGCGCGGTGCGGCTGCGGGCGATGCGCTCGGCGTGCCGGGGGTCGTCGCCGACCATCCCGGCCCAGATGACGGGGTAGAACGGCAGCGCCCACCCGCAGTAGTGGTCGTAGGAGCGCGCGAGCCCGTCGGCCTGCCAGCCTTTCTCGTACGGGAAGGAGTCGACGAGCGCGAGGTCCTCGGCGACGTCGTCCGGAGACCAGTCGGCGCCGACCGAGGCGAGGAACTGCTCGACCATGATCCGGAACCACGCCCAGTTGTTCGGCGGGTAGCCGCCGCCGATGAAGGTCGCGAGGTACTCGGCCGTCTGCTGCCGCGTGCGATCGGACATGCGGTTCCAGATCTGCGCGCGGGTGAGGTGGAGGCCGAGGGCGAGGGCCGCCGCCTCCACCTTCGCCTGGTCGACCTCGTCTGGCCGCAGCCACCGCTCCCCCGAGTCCGGGTCGACGCCCGCCTCGAACCCCCGGCGGTAGCGCTCCGCGAGGCGCTCGGTGCCGTCGGGATCGCCCGCGATGCGGAAGGAGGCGAGCAGGAAGGTGCGCGCGAAGCCCTCGAGCGCGTCGACCTCGCTGCCGTATCCGCCCGGCGCCCCCGGGAATCGCACGAGCGATCCGGAGGGGCTCATGCGGCGCGCGGCGCCGTCGAGGATCGCGTCGGCGACGTGCAGCCAGTGCGCGCGGGTCCACCCCGTGTAGGGAGACAGCTTCCGGTCGAGCGGGGGCAGCGACAGGATGCTCACGCGCTCACCTCCAGCTCGCGGGCGGCGACGGGGTGCAGCGGAGCGCGCCCGGCGGCGTACGCTTCGAGCTCGTCGAGCGCCTCGTCGGCGAGGCGCCGGGTCTCGCTGCCCAGGGATCCCGCCAGGTGCGGGGTGATGGCGACGTTCGGCAGCCGCAGGAGCGGCGAGTCGAGGGGCAGCGGCTCGGGGTCGGTGACGTCGAGGATCGCGTCGAGGCGCCCGGACCCGCACTCGGCGGCGAGGGCGTCGTGGTCGAGGATCGACCCGCGGGCGGTGTTCAGGACGACGGCTCCGTCGCGCAGTGCGGCGAGCTGGGCCGCGCCGATCATGTGCCGGGTGGAGGGCAGGGAGGGCGCGTGCAGGGAGAGCACGTCGACCCGGCCGAGCATCTCGCTGAGCGGCACGAGCTCGCCGCCCGCGGCCCGCACCTCGTCGGCGTCGGCATACGGGTCGGCGACGAGGATCCGCACGTCCTCGAGCTGGGTGAGGAGCCGCACGAGGCGTCGCCCCGTGCGCGAGAACGCGACGACGCCGATCGTGCGTCCGAGCGTGCCGTAGTCGTCGCGGGGCACGTTGCCGATCCATCCGGGGCGGTCCTCGGGCTCGGACCTCACGTGGAAGAAGGTGCGCTTGGTGGCGAGCACGATCGCGGCGAAGGCGAACTCGGCGACGGGGATGGCGTTCTCCTCGGCGGCGGAGGTGACGAGGAGGTCGCGCTCCCAGACGGCGTCGGAGACGAGGGCGCGCACGCTGCCGGCCGCGTGGAAGACGGCGCGGAGCCGCGGCATGCGGGCCAGGCGCTCGGCGGTGAGCTGGGGGGCGCCCCACGAGGTGATGAGCACCTCGGCGTCGGCGAGCGCCGCGGCGCACGCGGGGTCGTCGAGGTCGGGGATCTCGGAGACCTCGCCGCCCGACAGCCTCCGGAGCCTCTCGCGGCGCGGCGCGTCGAACAGCAGCTCGCTCGTGCTCGGCGCCATCACGAGGTGCGTGCGGGGGGTGTTCGGCATCTGGCTCTCCATCGAGTGCGGGGACGCGCAGACCTTGCGCGTCTCGACCTTTCCTAGAATGCTGATTGGGCACACACGATCAATCATTTCGATCCGTTTAGGTCTTACTCAATCATGATCGAACATTCTGCGGCAGCGTCGCCGCCCTCCTCCCTCATCCCCCGGGGCGCGCTCACGAGCCTCTGGGGTCCGCCCGTCCGCGGCCTGCGCGACGTGGTCCCCGCCGCCTCGGACCGCACGCGCTGGGGCGCCGTCTCCCCCGGCCTCGCGCGCGCCGTCCTGGCCGCCGCCGATCGGGATCGCGCGTCCGAGTGGCCGGAGCTCCTCCTGTCGCAGTGGTCGGCGTTCGCCCGCACGGGGTCCCGGCTCGCGTACGAGAGCCCGCAGTTCGCCCGCACCGCGCGCATCCGCCGCACCGTGCTCGCCGCCGCGATCGAGCCGACCGCCGAGCGCGTCATCGCCGCGGCCGACGGGCTCTGGCTGCTGTGCGAGCAGTCGAGCTGGTGCTGGCCCGCCCACGACGACGCCTTCCGCCGCGAGCTCGAGACCCCCGACCCCGACGCCCCGACGGTCGACCTCGGCGCGGGCGAGGCGGCGGCGCTCGCGGCCTGGGCGGACGTCGTCCTCGGCCCACTCCTCGACGAGCACGTGCCTGGCCTGCGCCGTCGCCTCGCGCGCGAGGCGCGGGCGAAGGTGCTCCTGCCGTTCGCGAGCCGCCGCTGGCGGTGGGAGGGCGAGGACGGCCCCGTCAACAACTGGGCGCCGTGGATCCACGGCAACGTCCTCGTGGCGGCCGAGGCGTTCGCCGATCCCGCCCTGCGCGCGGAGATCGGCGAGCGGGCCGTCGACGGCATCGACCGCTTCCTCGCGCAGCTGCCCGCCGACGGAGCGGTCGACGAGGGGTTCGGGTACTGGTGGCAGGGATCAGCCCGCGCCTTCGACGCGCTGTGGCTCATCGACCTCCTGCGCGACGGGGCCGTCGCCCGCGCGGCCGACGGCGGATCGCTCTCGGGTCTCGCGGAGCTCGTCCGCTTCCCCGAGCGGATGCACCTCGGCGGCGACTGGTACGCGAGCTTCTCCGATTCGCGCGCCCTCGTCGACGGGGCGCTGCCCTGGTACGCGCTGTTCCGCGCCGCGCGGCTGTGCGGGCGGGGCGAGACGGCCCGCTTCGCGGCCGCGCGACGCGACGAGGAGGGCTTCCCGTTCGCCGCCGACGAGATGAACGCGAGCATCGGCACCCAGGTGGGCGCGCTGCTCGACGCGGACTGGGCCCGGGCCGAGCCGGGCGCCGACCCGCTCCCGGCGCGCGTCGACCTGCCCTCGCTGGGGCTCGGCATCGCCCGCGAGCGCGACGGCGACGCGCGCGGCCTCGCGGTGGTCGTCAAGGCGGGCCATAACGACGAGTCGCACAACCACAACGACCTCGGCTCGGTCGAGATCGCCGTCGACGGCGAGCCGCTCGTGATCGATCTCGGGCGCGCCACCTACACGGCGCAGACGTTCTCGGACGAGCGCTACGCGCTGTGGTTCGTCCGCAGCGACTGGCACAGCGCGCCGCTCCCCCGCGGCCTCCTCCAGGATGAGGGAGCGGAAGCGCGCGCCGCGCTCGAGGCGACGGAGGACGGCTGGCGCATCGGCCTCGACGACGCCTACCCGTTCGCCCCCGGCGAGGGGTGGGCGCGGGAGGTGCGCCTCGACCGTGACGCTCGCGAGGTGCGGATCCGCGACGCCTGGCGCCTCGCCGAGGGCGAGGGGGCCGCGACGTTCGTCTGCGTGGGCGAGGCCCGCGAGCAGGACGGGCGGGTCGTCGTCACGTGCCCGCGCACGGGCGCGCGCCTGGAGCTGCTCCACGACGCGGCGCGCGTGCGCATCGAGACGCGGGAGGTCGACGACGCCGAGCTCGCCCACCCCTGGGGCGATCTCGTGTCGCGCGTGGTGCTCGACGCGGCGCCGGGCGCCGCCGAGATGACGACGCGGGCCCGCCTCGCACGGGGGGCCGGCGCATGAGCGACGACGCCCGCCCCTTCGGCATCGTGCGCCGCGAGCGCATCATGGACGAGCTCCGCCGCACGGGGTCGGTGCGCGTGAGCGAGCTCGCCGCCGACCTCGGCGTGACGGAGCTGACCATCCGGCGCGACATCGGCCGCCTCGCCGACCAGGGCCTCGTCACCCGCGTGCACGGCGGCGCGACGCTGCGCAGCGCGCTCGACACGTCGGTGCCGCGCGACCGCGCCCAGAGCGCTCCGCGCTTCCGGATCGGCATGGTCGTGCCCTCGCTGAGCTACTACTGGCCGCAGGTCGTCATCGGCGCGCGAGCCGCGGCGACCGAGCAGCGGGTGCAGCTCGTGCTGCGCGGCGCGAGCTACGCGGCCGACGACCAGAGGCGGCAGATCGAGTCCCTCCTCGACGGCGGCGGCGTGCACGGCCTGATCGTGGCTCCGGAGAACCTCGGACCCGACGGCCACGCCCTGCTCGAGTGGCTCGAGTCGCTGCGCATCCCGGTGGTCCTGGCCGAGCGGCAGGCCCCGGCGGCGCTCGTGCTGAGGCGGCTCGAGTGGGTCACAACCGACCACGTCTTCGGCGGCGAGCTCGCGCTGCGCCACCTCGCCTCCCTCGGGCACCGTCGCGTCGGCATCGTCACCTCCGCGCAGTCGCCCACGTCGTGGCAGCTGCGGCGCGGCTGGTTCCGGGCGGCGGAGGATCTCGGGATCGACTCGCCCATCGACCTCTCGGCGTCGCTCGACCGAGTCGCGAGCGACGCGCGCGGCAGCGTCATCGAGACGCTCCTCGACGAGGTGCGCGAGACGGCGACGACGGCGCTGCTCATCCACTCGGATCCGCAGGCCCTGCTCGTGCAGCAGTTCGCCGTCGATCACGACTGGCGCGTGCCGGAGGACCTCGCGATCATCGCCTACGACGACGAGGTCGCGGAGGGCGGCGAGCCGCCGCTCACCGCGCTGCGGCCGCCGAAGCAGCACATCGGCCGTCGCGCGGTCGAGGTGATCGCGGCCCGCCTCGCGGAGGGTCCCGCGCGTCCGACGGAGCGCGTGCAGGTGGTGCCCGAGCTGCACGTGCGCGCCTCCACCGCGCCTCGCCGAGGCTGACGCGCGAGAAGGGCCCTCCCGCGCTCCCCCACAAGGAGCTCGGAAGGGCCCGGTCTCGGGCGCGGGAGCGTCAGCTCGCGCGGGTGAGGGCGCTCTCGCGCACCTCGCGGGCGGCTCCGACGAGGTTCTCGAGCGACGCGATCGTCTCCTCGTAGCCGCGGGTCTTCAGGCCGCAGTCGGGGTTCGCCCAGACGCGGCGGGCCGGGAGCGCGTCGACCGAGCGCTCGAGCAGCACCGCGATCTCCTCGCGCGACGGGACGCGCGGCGAGTGGATGTCCCACACGCCAGGCCCGATGCCCCGGTCGAAGCCCGACGATCCGAGCTCCTCGATGACCTCGCCGCGGCTGCGGGCGGCCTCGATCGAGGTGACGTCGGCGTCGAGGCCGGCGATCGCGTCGATGACGACGCCGAACTCCGAGTAGCAGAGGTGGGTGTGGATCTGCGTCTTCGGGGCGGCCCCGGCCGTCGCGAGACGGAACGAGTCGACCGACCACTCGAGGTAGGCGGGCTGCGCGTCGCGGGTGAGGGGCAGCAGCTCGCGCAGCGCCGGCTCGTCGACCTGGATGATGCGGGTGCCCGCGGCCTCGAGGTCGGCGATCTCGTCGCGCAGCGCGAGGGCCACCTGGCGGGCCGTCTCGCCGAGCGGCTGGTCGTCGCGCACGAACGACCAGGCGAGGATCGTGACGGGCCCCGTCAGCATGCCCTTCATCGGCTTGCTCGTGAGCGACTGCGCGTACTCGGTCCAGCTCACGGTGATCGGCGCGGGGCGGGAGACGTCGCCCCAGAGGATCGACGGCCGCGTGGCGCGCGATCCGTACGACTGCACCCAGCCGTTGCGGGTCACGGCGAAGCCGTCGAGGTTCTCGGCGAAGTACTGCACCATGTCGTTGCGCTCGGGCTCGCCGTGCACGAGCACGTCGAGGCCGATGCGCTCCTGCAGCTGGACGACCTCGCGGATCTCCTCGCGGAGGCGCTCCTCGTAGCCCTCCGTGCTCAGCTCGCCGCGGGCATGCTGGGCGCGGGCGACGCGGAGGTCGCCGGTCTGGGGGAACGATCCGATCGTCGTCGTCGGCAGGGCGGGCAGCCCGAGGTCCTCCTGCGCGGCGTCGCGGTCGGCGGCCGGGGCGCGCTGCGAGTCGGCCGGGGTGAGGGCGGCCGCGCGCTCGCGGACGGATCCGTCGCGCACGCCGGCCGCGCCGGCGCGGTCGGCGAGGGCCGCGGTCGCGGCGTCGAGCTCGGCGGCGATCGCGTCGCGCCCCTCCGCCAGCCCGCGGGCGAGGACGACGACCTGCGCGACGCGCTGGTCGGCGAAGGCGAGCCAGGACGCGAGGCGCGCGTCGAGGTCGGGCTCGTCCGCGACGTCGTGCGGCAGGTGCTGCAGCGAGGTCGACGTGCCGACGACCGTCTCGCGGGCGCCGAGGCCGCGCGCGGCCTCGAGGGCCGAGAAGGCTCCGGCGAGGTCGCCGCGCCAGATGTTGCGGCCGTCGACGACGCCGGCGACGAGCACCTTGTCGGCGAGTCCGTCGGCCGCGGCGGGCAGCGCGCCGCGCACGAGGTCGATGCCGATCGCCTCGACGGGGGCGGCGGCGAGCACCGGCCACGACGCGGGCGTCGGGCTCGCGTAGGCGGTCTCGACGAGGATCCTCGGGCGGTTCGAGGCGGCGCCCAGGCGGGCGAAGGCGCGCTCCGCGGCCTCGGCGACCTGCTCGGGCGCGACGTCGAGCGCCTCGGAGACGAGGGCGGGCTCGTCGATCTGCACCCACTCGGCGCCCGCCTCGCGCAGGCGGCCGAGGAGCTCCTCGTAGACCGGGAGCACCTGGTCGAGGAGCGACAGCGGGCGGAAGTCGTCGGCGACGTCGCCGGCCGGCTTGGACAGGGCGAGGAGCGTGACCGGGCCCACGATGGCGGGCCGCGTCCGGAAGCCAGCCTCGCGCGCCTCGGCGACCTCGCGGACGATCCGGTCGTCGGCGAGGCGGAAGGTCTGGTCGGGCCCGATCTCGGGCACGAGGTGGTGGTAGTTCGTGTCGAACCACTTGGTCATCTCGAGCGGCGGGCGCCTGTCGTCGCCGCGGGCGAGGGCGAAGTAGCCGTCGAGCCCGATCGTGCCGTCCTCCCGGACGACGTCGGAGAAGCGCTCGGGCACGGCGCCGACCGCGACGGCGGCGTCGAGCACCTGGTCGTAGAACGAGGAGGACTCGGGGATCGACGAGTCGTCCGCGCCGAGGCCGAGCTCCGCGAGACGGCCGCGGGTGCGCTCGCGCAGCTGGCGGGCGGCGTCCTCGAGGCCCTGCGCGTCGAGCTGGCCGCGCCAGTGCGACTCGAGGGCGCGCTTGAGCTCGCGGCGCGGGCCGAGCCGGGGGTAGCCGACGATGGTGCCGTTCGGGAAGGTCGTCATCTCTGGGTTCTCCTCATTGTGGGTGAGTGGATCGGAGGGCGTCAGACCGCGACGCCGGCCGCGCGCCGCGCGAGGGCGCGCAGGACGTCGAGCACCGTCTCGTGGCGGTTGAACGCATACAGGTGGAGGGAGGGCGCGCCGGCCGCGACGAGGCCCTCCGCGATGTCGGCGGCGCGACGCACCGCGATCGCGCGGCGCCGGCCGGGATCGGGCTCGGCGGCGAGCTCGGCCCGCTGGTCGGCCGGAGCGGTCTCGCCGGTGAGGCCGCAGATGCGATCGAGGCGCTCGGGCGAGGCGATCGGCATGATGCCGGGAACGATCGGGATCTCGACGCCCGCGGAGCGGGCCTGGTCGAGGAAGCGCGCGTAGTCGTCGGCGTCGAACACGACCTGGGTCAGCGCGAGCGTCACGCCGGCGGCCTGCTTCGCGAGGAGCGCGGAGATGTCGTCGCGCGGGTCGCCCGTGCGGGGGTGCCCGTTGGGGTAGGCGGCGGCGGCGATGTCGACGACGACGCCGCGCCGATCGGCGACGGAGCGGATGAGCCGCGCGAGCTCGACGGAGGTGACGCCCTCGTCGTCGGCGCAGGACGCCTCGTTCCCGCGGGGCGGATCGCCGCGGAGCGCGAGGAACCGCCGGAGTCCCGCGTCGAGGAACTCGTCGATGCGGCTCTCCAGCACGTCGTGGGTCGCGCCGACGGAGGTGAGGTGCGCGACGGGCTCGGACGCGGTCCGGTCGCGCAGGTGGCGCAGCAGCCCCAGCGAGCGATCGGTCGTCGACCCGCCGGCTCCGTAGGTCACCGAGATGAACTGCGGGTCGGACGCGGCGAGCGCGGTGGCCGCCTGCTCGACCTCGCCGATGCGCTCGGGGCTGCGGGCCGGGTAGAGCTCGAACGAGAACGGCACGGGCGCGACGATGGTGTCCGACGTCATGGGGTCCTCGAGGCAGGCGGAACCGGCGTACGGCGCCGGAGTGGTCCCCACGCTAGGAGGCGGCGGCGGGATCAGCGGCCGTCGTAGCGGTAGAAGCCCTCGCCCGTCTTGCGCCCCAGCCTGCCGGCGTCGACGTAGGTGCGGACGTAGTCCCTGGCCGTCGCGGGCATCCACGGGTACGCGTCGAGGTAGTGCTGCTCGATGTCGAGCACCACGTCGAGGCCCACCTGATCCATCATCGCGAAGGGGCCCGCCGCGAGCCCCATGTTGGCGCGCATGATGCCGTCGATGTCCTCGGGGGTGCTCACGCCCTCCGCGGCGACGGTGAGCGCCTCGCGCTTGATGGCCGCCCAGATGCGGTTGAAGATGAAGCCGACGCTCTCGGCGCCCGCGATGTAGACCTCGAGGCCGAACACGCGCAGCTCGCGGTCGAGGAGCTCCATGACGCCGTCCGCCGTCTGCCCGTCGCTCATGAGCTCGACGGCCATGCTGCGCGGAGGCATGGCGAAGTGCATGTTGAGCACGCGCTCGGGGCGGGTCACGTCGTCGGTGAGCACCTCGCGCGACGCGTAGGACGACGAGTTGGTGGCGAGCAGCGCGTCGGGGTCGGCGACGCGGTCGAGCTCCGCGAAGAGCGGCCGCTTGATGTCGAGCCGCTCGGGGACCGCCTCGATCACGAGCCAGGCGCCCGGGACCGCGTCGCTCGGCGCGGCGAAGGTCTCGAACGGCTTCAGGGATCCGATGGCGTCGGCGTCGAGGCGCGCGCGCAGCTCGCCGGTCGTCTCCTCGACGTACGACGCGGCCGCCGTCCGCTGCTCCTCCGAAGGGTCCACGAGCCTCACGCTCGCCCCTCCGCTGCGGAAGACGGCGGCGATGCGGCGTCCGAGGGTTCCGCCGCCGATGACGACGACGGGACGTTCGCTGATGCGGCTGGGCAGGTCGGTCTTCACGATGCGCCTCTCATTCGATACACTATATATTGAATCCATTATGCATCGTGATGCGAAGGAGGGGAAGCGCATGACCGAGACCGTCCGCCGCCGCGCGAACACCCGCACGCGGCTCGTCGACGCCGCGGAGGCGCTGTTCGTCGAGACCGGCGCGACCCGCGTGGGGATCGACGCGCTCTGCGCGCGCGCCGGGTTCACGCGAGGCGCCTTCTACTCCAACTTCTCCTCGGTCGACGATGTCTTCTTCGCCGTCTACGAGAGGCGCACGCGCGCCCTCCTCGACGCCGTCGCCGCGGCTCCCCGCCCCGAGCGGCCGGCGCGCACCGTCGAGCAGATCGCCGATCACCTCGTCGACGCGGTCCCCGCCGAGCCGGCCTGGCTCTCGCTCCGCGCGGGGTTCGCGGCGCGCGCCGGACACGACGAGGCGCTCGAGACGGCTCTGCGCGAGCATGCGGAGCAGCTGCGGGCCGGCCTCACGCCGCGCATCGAGGCCCTCGTCGCCGACGCCGGGCTGCGCCTCGCGCACGACCCGGCCGAGGCGACCCGCATCGTCATCGCGGCGAACGTCGGCGCCGTCCTGCAGGGGCCCCTCGTCGACGACCCGAGGCGCCTGCGGCGAGACGTCCTCGCCGCGGCTCTCGCCGGGATCACCCGCCGCGCAGACGAAGGAGCGAGCGCATGACCGCCCGATCCCTCTACGCCCTCACCGCCGCGCCGGGCGGGCTGCACCGCATCGACCTCGGCACCGGACGCGCTTCCCTCCTCGCCGCGACACCCGGAGAGGTGCCGGACGGCCTCGTGCTCGACCCCGATGCCGGCGAGGCGGTCGTGTCGTTCATGGGAGCGCCGGACGGACCGGCCGAGAACGGGGGCGAGCCGCCGTTCTCCCTCCCCCGCGGGTCCGTGCGGGCGTTCGCCCTGGCGGACGGCGCCGAGCGGGTGCTCGTGGAGCGCGGATCCTTCACGACGGGCAAGCAGATCGCGCGCGACCCGGCGACGGGGCGCCTCTTCTGGGCCGACAGGGAGGGGCGCGGCATCTGGAGCGCCGCGTGCGACGGCTCGGACGCCGCCCCGCTCGTGCTCACCGCGGGACGCACGCCGACCCCCGTCGAGGACGAGTGCGTCGGCGTCGCCGTCGACCCCGCGGGCGGGTGGCTCGTCTGGACCCAGAAGGGACCGAGCAAGGGCGGTCGGGGGCGGATCCTCCGCGCGCCGATCAAGCTGCCCGAGGGCGAGACCGCGGCCACCCGATCCGACGTCGAGGTGCTCTGGGAGTGCCTTCCCGAGCCGATCGATTTGGAGCTCGACGCGGACGCGGGCGAGCTGTGGTGGACCGACCGCGGGGCGGCGCCCGACGGCAACACCCTGAATCGCGCCGCGCTCCCGGCGCCCGGGGAGCGCGGCGAGGCCCCTCGGATCGTCGCGCGGGGCTTCCGGGAGGCGATCGGCCTGGCGATCGACCGCGATCGGAACCTCGCCTACGTCTCGGACCTCGCGGGCCGCGTGCACGAGGTCGCGCTCGCGACCGGACGCACGCGGGTCGTCGCCGAGCTGGCGGGCGGCGTCACGGGCATCGCGCTCGGCTGACCGGTCAGACCGCAGCGGGCTCCGCCTCGAAGCCGGCCGCCGTCTCGGCCAGGAAGGCCTCGGTGTGCCGGCGCGCCTCGTCGAGGAAGAGCGTGCGGGTGACGGCGCGAGCGACCGCGTCCGAGCCGATGGCGAGGCCGTTGATCCCGGACGTGACGATGCCGCCGCTCACGAGCCCCGCGCCGTTGAACATGTGGATCCGCTCGATCGCGGGGTCCGCCGCGGGAGTGCGCCGCAGGAGCCTCATGCCCTCTCCCAGATAGGGGTAGCGGGCGATCGTGCGGTCGACGGCGGAGTCGCCCAGCGGATGCCGATCGGCCCAGAGCGCGATGTCGTCGGAGAGGGAGGAGAGCCAGGGCACCCGGTCCAGATCGACCGCGAAGCCCGTGCCGAGGATGAGGAGGTCGAACTCGGCGGACTCCCCCGCGGTGTCCTCGATGCGCACGCCGAGGGGGGTCTCCTCGACCCGCCGCCAGCCGCGTCCGAGGCGCAGGTCGTAGGCCGCGTGCGCGCGGCAGCGCGCGACCGAGTGGTCCGGAGGCGGAATCGGGAGCGACAGGCGACGGCGCGAGATGTCGAGCTTGTCCCGGTCGTCGAGCGCCTCGTAGTGCCGGTACATGCCGCGGAACTCGCCCGACCGCGCCGTGTTGAGCGTCGGGAGCTCCGGGCGCCGCACGTACTGGACGACCGACCGCGCGCCGGCCTCGAGGGCGGTGGCCGCGTTGTCGAACGCCGACGCCCCGGCGCCGAGCACCGCCACCCGGCGGCCCCGCAGGGAGTCCGCGTCGAGCGCCCCGCTCGAGTGGATCCGCCGTGCGGGGTCGACGTGCGCGACGGCATCCGGGATCCGGGGCCCGCCGACGCCGTCGATCCCGGTCGCGACGACGAGCGAGCGCGCGAGGATGGTGCGGGTCTCGCCGGTCCGGCGCTCCCGCACGCGCACCGCGACGCGGTCGCCTCGGGGGACGACGTCGAGCACCTCGACGCCGTTGCGGACGTCCAGGTCGAAGACGCGACGGACCCAGGCGAGGTACTCCGCCCAGAGCGGGCGCGGGATCAGGTCGAGCTCTTCCCAGGCGCGCTCGCCGTGCTGCGCGGAGAACCACGCGGCGAACGTCGCGGCCGGGACGCCCGCGTCGGGGCCGTGGAGGATCTTGGGCGTGCGCAGGGTGCGCATGCGCGCCCAGGTGGCCCACGGTCCCTCCCTCCCCCGGTCCTCGCGATCGAGGACCTGCACGCGCGCGACCCCCTCGCGCCGCAGCTTCGCCGCCGCCGTGAGGCCCGCCTGCCCGCCGCCGATCACGACGACGTCCGCGTCGGCGTCCGCTCCGTCGGTCCAGTCGGCGTCGGGATGCGCGAGCACGCCGATCTGACGGCGGACGCGGCTCTCGAGGCCGGCGAGCCCCTCGAGCCGCTCAGTCATCCGCGGTCGCCTCCGCGAGCGGCTCGGGGGCGATGACCTGGTCGAGGTCGGGAAGCTCCGTGATGCTGCCCACCTCGAGGTAGACCTCGCCGAGATCGTCCATCCACTCGCGGTACTCGCCGTCGATCGGGCGCACGCCGTAGTCCCGGCGCGACATCGTCAGCTCCGCGGCCTCGGGCGTGAGTCCCGTCTCCTGCACGAGGTAGTCGGCGGCCTTCTCGGGGTTCTCGTTGACCCACTCCGTGCCTTCGATGTACGCGCGCAGGAAGGCGTCGACCTCGTCCGGGTGCTCCTCCAGGTAGTCCTCGGAGGTGATGATCACGACCGTGTTGAGGTACCACCCTTCGCCCGTCACGATCGGCGTGGCGAGATCCTGCAGCTCGGCCTGAGCGTAGAAGGGGTCGAACGTGTACCAGGCGTCGAGCGCTCCGGAGGTGAGCGCCGCGAGCCCGCCGTCGTTGGGGACCTGCGTGTAGTCGATGTCGTCGAGGCTCTTCCCCTCGCGGTCGAACAGGAGCGACAGGAACGAAGGCGGCGTCGCGAGGTAGCCGCCGACCTTCTTGCCGTCCAGGTCGTCGAGCGTCTCGATGTCGGAATCGGGCGAGACGAGGAGCGCGTGCGTGTCGGGGCTCGACTCCGACAGCGCGAGCAGGCGGAGTCCCGTGTCGCCGACGAGCACCGCGGGATCGAACCCGCCGATCGCGATGTCGCTGTGCCCCGCCGCGACGGACTGGGCTCCGTCGGTGCCCGACGCGACGAAGTCGACCTGCATCCCCGACGCGTCCGTCCCGAAGGCCTCGTCGAAGAACCCTTCCTCGAGCGCGGAGGGCAGCGCCGGGTACGCCGTGAGCGTCGCCACCCGGGGCAGCTCTCCCCCGCCGGCCGCGGCTCCTGCCCCGCCTCCCCCTCCCGCGCATCCGGCGAGGATCGCCGCGGAGGCGAGGATCGAGACGAGCGCCGCGCGACGACGCGGGCGGGCGGAGCGGTTGCGGGTCATGGTGGGCCTCCGTCGGGATGGTCAGTGGACGAGATGGAACTGGCGCAGCAGCTCCGCGCGATGACGGGCGAACTCGTCGGAGGCGCGGTTGCGCGGGAAGGGGAGGTCGATGCGCTGGACGTGCTGCACCCGGCCGGGGCGCGGCGCCATCACGACCACCCGGTTGGCGAGCACGACGGCCTCGTCGATGTCGTGCGTGACGAGCACGGCGGTCGTGTGGAACCGGCGCCAGACGTCCTGCAGCGCGTCCTGCATCTCGATGCGGGTGAAGGCGTCCAGCGCGCCGAACGGCTCGTCGAGCAGGAGCACCTCGGGGCGCGGAGCGAGCGCACGGGCGATCGCCGCCCGCTGCGCCATCCCGCCCGAGAGGCTGTGGGGGTACGCGTCGGCGAACGCCTCGAGGTGCATGAGCTCGAGCAGCTCGTCCGCGCGCTCCGCGGCCTCCGCACGGGTGCCGCGGAACCCGAACAGGATGTTCTCCCGCACCGTGCCCCACGGCAGCAGCCGATGCTCCTGGAACACCATGCCCCGGTCCGCGCGGGGGCCCGTCACGGGGCTCCCGCCCACGCCGACGCGGCCGGTGTACTGCGTGTCGAGCCCCGCGATGCTGCGCAGCACGGTCGACTTGCCGCATCCGGACGGGCCGATGAGCGCGACGAACTCGCCGGCCTCCACCTCGAAGGAGACGCCGTCGAGGGCGGTGACCTCCCGTCCGCGCGACCGGAAGACCCGGCCGACGTCCTCGAGCTCGATCCTGAGGCTCATGCGCTCATCTCCCTCTCCACGCTGTCCCGCCATCCGAGCGCCCTCCGCTCGATGAGGCGCACGATCGAGTCGACGATCTTCCCGACGGCCGCGAAGACGATGAGCGCCGCCAGCACGATGTCGACGCGGACGTTCTCGCGTCCCACCTGCATCCAGTGGCCGATCCCGCTGTTCGCGCCCGTGAGCTCCGCGATGACGAGCGCGAGCCAGGCGACGCCGAGCCCCAGCCGCACGCCCTGGAGGATGTGGGGAAGGGCGCCGGGGATGATGATGCGGCGGAGCATCTGCCCGGTCGAGAGCTCGTACATGCGGCCGACCTCGACGAGCTTGCGGTCGATCCCGCGGATCCCCGCGTACATCTCGATGTACACGAGGAAGAAGGCGGCGATCGCGATGAGGAGGATCTTGGGCAGCTCGCCGAGGCCGAACCACACGATGAACAGCGGGACGAGCCCCATGATGGGGATCGTCCGGAGCATCTGGAACGTGGGGTCGAGGAGCCGCTCGGCCGTGCGCGAGAGCCCGGTCACCGCGCCGAAGAGCAGGCCGAGGACCGCCCCGACGCCGAAGCCGAGGAGCCAGCGGCCGACGCTCACGCCGAGGTCGGAGAAGAAGCTCCCGTGGATCATCGCGTCCCAGAGCGTCTGGACCACGAGCACGGGAGACGAGAAGAGCACGGGGTTGATCCACCCGGCCTCGTAGGCGCCCCACCAGAACAGGACGATCGCCGCGGGCACGATCCAGCCGAGGGGGACGCGTCGCGGCCCGCGCGTCGAGACGGCGCGTCGCACCGGTCGGTCGGTCTGCGTCGTATCGAGCCCCAGCGCCATCCGGGCTGCCTCCCCGCGGTCGTCCGTCGGAGGGCCTCACGGCGCCCTCCCGAATCCGCTCAGGCTGTCAGCGCCGACGCTCCCCGCTCAAACACGGCGTCACAGCGGGAATATCCGGAGCGGGGTGCTACTCGTCCGAGCGCAGCGATCCGGCGATCTCGACGAGCTCCTCGCGCGACAGCTCGGCGTAGTCGCCGCGCAGCACGAGCGAGGTGATCTCCGCGCTGCGCGGCCGGTCGAGCTGCACGATGACGACCGGCTCCTCCCACGAGCGCGAGACGTTCGTCGCCTCCGTGTACTCCTGCTCGAACACGACCGCCTCTCCTGCGGGAAGGCTGATCTCCTCCGGGTCGATCGGATCCGAGATGTCGTCGATCGTCCGGTACCGGCCGTGGTGCCCGTTGGCGCGCACGTCGCCGCCCGTCTCGCACCCCGGGCTGTACCCCTCGAGGGTGAGCTCTCGGCCCATGGCGTAGCGGACGGAGACGCAGCCGTCCTCGGCGGGCCCCGTCTCGATGCGGGTGATGCCCGTCCCCGCCGGCACGCGCATCTCCAGGCCGACGTGCTCGTCGGAGATCGCGATCCGCGTCGTGTCGGGCGCCACGAGGAAGACGACGAGCTGGAACGCCGCCCACAGCAGGACGGCGAGCGTCACGATGCCCGCGACGATGAGCACGATCCGCCTGCCGGACGACAGGCGCTTCCTCGCGACGGGCGCTTCCGCGGACATGGTCGCTCCTCTCCGACGGGCGGCACGGGTCGACCCCACCCTACGGCGCCTCAGTTCAGCGCGATGATCCCCGCGTTGAGCGTCGCGGCGAACACCAGCCACAGGAGGTACGGGACGAGGAGGAGCGCGGCGGCCTGCGATCGCCGCGCCGCGAGGGCGATGAGCACCATAACGATGGCGATCAGGGCGACGATGTCGATCATCGCGAGCCACCACGCGACCTCGCCGATGAGCGGGTAGGCCGCGAAGAAGAGGGGCGTCCAGAGCGCGTTGAGCATGAGCTGGACGATGTAGAAGCCGGCGAGCACGCGCCCGAGCCCGTCGTCCTCCTCGCGGACGCGGCCCGAGCGCCAGAGCAGGAAGCCCGCGAGGGCGATGAGCAGGTAGAGGATCGACCATGCCGGCCCGAACACCGCGCCCGGCGGGTTCCACGGCACCTTGTCGACGTCGGCGTACCACCCCTCGACGTTGCCCATCGTCGCGAACGAGCCGCCGACGGCGATCACGGCGACGACCGCGAGCAGGCCGACGGCGACGGCGATCTGACGGGAGACGGGAACGGTGCGCGTCATGACAACCTCCGAGGTCGGGGGATCCCCTGGCGGATCGCGGCGATCTGACCTCACCCTGTCATCCGCGCCGTTCCGAGGGAAGGGCCGCGTCCGTCAGCGGCGCAGCGTGTCCTCCGACACCACCACTCCGGGCAGGAGCGGGATGGGCGCCATCACGCGCGGGGCCCCGTCGACCCATGCGGCCGCGATGCCCTCCGCCTCCAGCTCCTCGACGCTGAGGACGATGTCGAGCAGGCGGAACGAGACGTCCCCGTAGCGCGCGGCGGCGATCTCCTGCACGCGGTCGGCGGTCGTCGCGTGCACGAACCCCTCCTCCTCGAACGGGACGCCCCGCGTGGCGGCCTCGCAGAGGCCGTAGGCGCGGCTCATCTCCCAGTCGTCCTCGATCGCGATGTGGTGGATCTCCTGCGCCATGGTGCGCACCCCCTCTCAATGAAACGAGATCGTTTCCTTTGCTCTCGGGTATCCCCATGCCTGCGAAGAGGGGACGCCCCACCGCATCCGATCGAGCCGAGCGCCGCGAGCGGGTGCGCGCCATGATCTCGCGCATCCTCATCGAGCAGGGGCTCTCCGCCCTCACCTTCGATCGGGTCGCGGAGGCCGCGCGCGTCGCCAAGCGCACCCTCTACGACGACTTCGGCGACCGTGCGGGGATGCTGCGCGCCGCCGTCGAGAGACAGCATCGGTACCTGCACGCGGATCCGCCGGTTCCGGACGACCTCGTCGATGCGGCGATCGCCCTCTCGGCGGACCTGCTGCGCGACGAGGCCGTCGCCCTGCAGCGCGCCGTCATCGCGGCGGCCGCCGACCATCCGGAGATCGCCGCGGAGTTCTACGCCTCGGGCCCGCGCGCGGCGCGGCGGTTCCTCGCCGCGCGCATCCGCTCCGGCGACCCGGAGGGCGATGCCGAGGCGCTCCTGTCCCTCCTCCTCGGCGAGCTGCACCGGCGACGGATGCTCGGCGTCTCGCCCGCGCCGGACGCGGCCGAGATCACGCGACGCGCACGGCGGGCCGTCGCGCTCGCGGTCGGCGCCGCCAGCCGCTGAGGGGACGACGGCGCCGAGGCGGAGGTCAGGACGCGGTCGGCTCCGCGTCCTCGTCTGGCGCGGGCGCCGTGCGGGCGACGCGCAGCTGCGCGATCCGGCGCCTCTCGACCGCGGTCACCTGGATCGTCGCGCCGTCGACCTCGACCGCGTCGCCGACGCGCGCGAGCCGCCCGAGCCGCTCGATGACGAATCCCGCGACCGTGTCCGATGCGCCGCGCGGCAGGCTCAGGCCCGTCGTCTCCTCGAAGTCCTGCAGGTTGAGGCGGCCGTCGACGAGGCCGCCCTCGGCGCCGAGCTCCGTCGGAGCGGACTCCGTGTCGTACTCGTCGAAGATCTCGCCCACGACCTCCTCCACGAGGTCCTCGAGCGTGATGATGCCGTCCGTCCCGCCGTACTCGTCGACCACGACGGCGATCTGATCGCCCCGCGCCCGCATGCCCGTGAGCGTCGCCATCACGAGCGCGGTGGACGGGATGTAGGTGATCTCGCGCGTCACGTCGGAGAGCGAGGCGCCCTCAGGGGCGTCGAGGAGATCCCGCACGTGCACGAAGCCGGCGATGTCGTCGATGGACGTGTCGACGACCGGATAGCGGGAGTACGGGAGGCCGTGCACGCGCGCCGCGGCGTCCGCGGCGGACAGCGACGCGTCGAGGGTCACGATCTCCGGTCGCGGGCGCATGACCTCGCTCACCTGCCTGCCCCGCAGCGAGAGGACGTCGTCGAGGATCCGCCGCTCGTCCGCCGGCAGCCCCTCGTGGCTGGAGACGATGGACCGCAGCTCCTCGTCGCTCATCTCCTCGCCGGTCTTCTCCGGGTCGCCGCCGAGCAGGCGCACGACGGCGTTCGTCGACACGGACAGGAGCCAGATCACGGGGCGCATGAGCGTGGCGAACCCGCTCACGATCGGCGCGACCGCGTACGAGAAGGCGGCGTTGCGCTGGATGGCGAGGCGCTTCGGGGCGAGCTCCCCGAGGACGAGCGAGAGGTAGGCGATGAGGAGGGTGAGGATGACCGTCGCGAGCACCGAGGCGGCCTGCTCGGCCATGCCCCATGAGACGAGCAGCGGCGTCATCGCCGGCGCGATGGACGAGGCGCCGTAGGCGGCGGAGGCGAATCCCGCCACCGTGACGCCGATCTGCACCGCGGACAGGAACGTGTTGGGGTTCTCCGCGAGCGCGGCGACCTTCTGTCCGCGTCTGCCCCTCTGGGCGAGGGCGTCGACCTGACTCGCCCGCAGCGTGACGAGCGCCATCTCGGTCGCGGCGAACACGCCGCCGACGAGGACGAAGACGAACACCAGCACGATGTTCAGGAGGAGGTCGCCCATCATCGGAGGGACCTGCTCGCGCGCGGGGATGCGCCCGGGGTCACCCGGGCGCTGGGTTGATGGGAATCCGAGGAGTCTCCGGAATGCGTCATCGCCTCAGCGTAGGCGATCCGGCTGTGCCCCGACGCGCGTCGGCCGGGTCCGCTCGGGGCGACGGCCGTCGCGCAGACCGCCGACAGCGGATACCCTGGCGCCGCACCGTGCTGATCCATCCACAGAGGGAAGAACCATGCGCGCACTCCGTCACCAGTCCGTCGCCATCGCCCAGCCGGCCGACGCGGTCTTCCGCGCGGCCCTCGGGACCGTCCAGTCGGCCAAGGGCACGACGATCCTCGCCGTGCACAACGAGGGGCGGAAGCTCGTCGCCCGAGAGAAGTCGATGATGTCCAACCCCAAGCTCGTGCAGATCTGGATCGAGGGCGACGAGACCTCCGCCGAACTGAACGTCGCCGTCGGGTCGGATCCGCGCTCGCCGAAGGCCCTCCTCGACGGCAAGGCGAACGAGAAGTCGCTGGCGAAGCTCGTCGAGGCCATCCAGTCGGGAGGCGCCGCCCCGACGCCCGTCGCGAACCACTACCTCGTCAAGAAGACCGAGGTGCCGTGGACCGACCCGGCCGAGGATCCGCAGATCGAGCTCGACGGCACGCTCCTGGCCCTGTACGGGCGCTGACCCGCTCCCAGCGGATCCCTCGGCGGCCCCGGATACCGTGGCCCGGTGACCCCGCGCCTCCTGTTCCGCATCGTCGCCGTCGCCGAGCTCATCACGTGGGCGGGCCTCATCGCGGCCCTCGTCCTCCGTGCCACGGGCGTCACGGACGGTGCGGTGAGCATCGCCGGCGGCGTGCACGGCTTCGCCTTCCTCGCCTACTGCGCCGTCACGATCTTCACGTGGGTCGACCGGCGCTGGAGCGCGGCGACGGGCCTCGTCGGGCTGGCGGTCTCCGCCGTCCCGTTCGCGACGCTGCCCTTCGACCTCGTGATCGACCGGCGCGGGCTCCTCGGCGAATCCTGGCGACTCGGCCCCGGCGGGGAGACGCCCCGCGGTCCCCTCGAGCGCACGCAGGCCGCCGTGCTGCGCCGCCCGGTCGTCTCGGCCGTCGTCGCACTCGCCGCCATCGGCGTCGTCTTCGTCGCGCTGCTCTGGATCGGCCCGCCCGTCCCCCGCGCCTGACGGACGACCGGCGCGACCCCCTTCCGGGCGTCGAGCATCTCCGTTACCGTGCACGGATGACCGCGCACCTCTCCGACCCCAGGACCCTCCACCGCAGCGCCGGATTCCCGAAGGACGAGGGAACCCAGCCCGGACTGACCGACAACACGCACCCGCGCCCGGATCACGGCGAGGACTCCTACGCCGGATCGGCGCGGCTGACGGGTCGACGCGCACTCATCACCGGCGGCGACTCGGGCATCGGACGCGCCGTCGCCATCGCGTTCGCGCGCGAGGGCGCCGACGTCGCGCTCAGCTTCCTCCCCGACGAGCAGGAGGACGCCGCCGACACGGCCGCGCTCATCGAGGACGCCGGACGGTCGGCCGTGCTGCTCCCCGGAGACGTCGGTGACGAGGAGGTCGCGGTCGGCGTCGTCGAGGAGGCCCGTCGCCGGCTCGGCGGGCTCGATCTGCTCGTCCTCAACGCGGCGTATCAGAAGCAGCGCGCCGAGGATGCGGGGATCCCCACGGCCGAGTTCGATCGCGTGATGAGGACCAACCTCTACGCGCCGTTCTGGATGGCGCGCGAGGCGATCCCCCACCTGCCCGCCGGGGCGTCGATCATCGTGACGACGTCGATCCAGGGCTTCTCTCCCTCGCCGGACCTGCTCGACTACGCGATGACGAAGGCCGCGCTCGTCGCGTTCGTCGAGGCGCTCGCCGAGCAGCAGGGTCCCGCGGGGATCCGCGTCAACGGGGTCGCCCCCGGCCCCATCTGGACGCCGCTGATCCCCGCGACCGGGTGGCCGGACAAGCTGCCCGAGTTCGGGCAGGACACTCCCCTGGGACGCGCCGGGCAGCCCGCGGAGCTCGCCGGGGCGTACGTCTATCTCGCGTCCGAGGAAGCCTCCTACACCGCCGGGACCATCCTCGCGGTCACGGGCGGAAAGCACCTCTGAGCAGAAGAAGCGATCATGGTCGACCACACCGAGCCCACGACGACCCACGCCGAGTGGGGCGCGGGGGATCCCACCCTCATCGTCATCTCCGACGAGCGCCGGATGCGACACCCCCTGACCGAGGACGAGCTGACGATCGGATCCGGGGCGGGCTGCGGACTGCGACTCCCGGACATCGACCCGCTGCACGCGACGGTCGTGCACGATGAGCGCGACGAGTACGTGCTCACCCTGCACGGCGAGGGGACGATGAACGCGAACCCGCTCGCGGCGGGCACCCACCCGGACGACCGGAGCGAGACCCTCCGCACCGGCGCGCAGTTCACGGCCGGCCCCTGGACCGTCGTCTTCACGCGCGAGGAGTTCGCCGATCACGGACGTCCGTTCGCGGGCCGCGAGGGCGGCGAGCTCTCGGACCAGCCGCCGCAGCCCTCGCGGCCGGACTACGCGGAGGGCGAGTCGCCCGACTGACGCGCGGCCCCGCATAGTCTGGGGCCATGAAGTCGCCGGTGCCCGGATACCTCTCCCGCGTCCTCGCGTCCTCGTCCGCCTCCTCGGGCGGGGCCGTGGCCGACTACATCCCCGAGCTGGCGGGGGCGGATCCCGATCATGCGGCGATCGCCCTCGCGACGGTCGACGGCACCGTGTACGCCCAGGGCGACGCCGACCTCGCGTTCTCGATCCAGTCGATGTCGAAGCCGTTCACCTATGCGCTGGCGCTCTCCGATCGCGGCATCGACGGGGTCGGCGAACGCGTCGGAGTCGAGCCGTCTGGCGAGGCGTTCAACGAGATCTCTCTCGAGCCCGACACGGGGCGCCCGCGCAATCCGATGATCAACGCCGGGGCGATCGCGACACACGGTCTCGTCTCCGCGTCCTCCCCCGAGGAGCGGCTGGAGCGCGTCGTCTCCTGGTACTCGCGGTTCGCGGGGCGTCGCCTCGACATCGACGAGCAGGTCGCGCGCTCGGAGCTCGGCGAGGGTCACCGCAACCTGGCGTTCGGACACCTGCTGCGCTCGTTCGGCATCATCGACGGCGATCCCGTTCCCGTCGTCGAGGGCTACATCCGGCAGTGCGCCGTGTCTGTGACCGTAGAGGACCTCGCCCTCATGGCGGCGACGCTCGCGAACGGGGGCGTGCACCCCCGCAGCGGCGAGCGACTGCTGGATCCGAAGCTCGTGCGGCACGTGCTGAGCGTCATGATGTCGTGCGGCATGTACGACGCCGCCGGCGACTGGCTGACGACCGTCGGGATCCCCTCGAAGAGCGGCGTCTCGGGCGGGATCGTGGGGGTCCTGCCCGGCCAGGTCGGCCTCGCGGTGTTCTCGCCGCGGCTCGACCGGCACGGCAACAGCGTGCGGGGCGTGACCATGATGGAGCGCCTGTCGGAGGACATGAACCTGCACCTCATGGATGCCGCCCGCCCCGCCCGCTCGGCGATCCGCGACGTCCGCCGCGTCGAGATCCACGGCGAGGAGACCACCGCCTACGTGCTGCACGGCGACCTCGTCTTCTCGAGCGTCGAATCGCTCATCCGCCGTCTCGTCGAGGATCCGCCGACCACGCGCTGCGTGGTCTTCGACGTGGATCGGGTCGACGAGGTCGACGACGTCGCGCGGCGAATGGCCGTCGAGGCGGCGCGCTCGCTCATCGACGACGGCCACGAGCTCGCCCTCGCCGACCGGAACGGCGTGCTCGGCGAGAGCGGCCTGCCGGCGAGCACGGCCGATTGATCCCGGACCCCGGGGCGGCTACGCTCGCCGCATGGTCTTCGCGAACGTCGGCACGCTCGGCGCGGAACCCGGCCGGGCCGACGAGCTGATCCGCATCCTCGTCGACCGCAACGACGCCCTCGCGGCGGTCGGCTGCCTCGCCTACGAGGTGGGCCGCACGGACGACGACCCCGACACCGTGTGCGTCGTCGAGCTGTGGGAGAGCGCCGAGGCGCACCGCGCGTCGCTCGAGCTGCCCGAGGTGCGCCGCGCGATCGAGACCGCGCGTCCGCTCCTCAGCGGCGAGTTCGGCGGCTTCCGCTTCGACGTGGAGGGCTCTCCCCTGCGCGACGACTGAGCGACGCTCGCACCGGCGACGACGTCAGCCGACGCTCACGAGCTGGAGCACGAGGCTGATCACCGAGGCGAGCACAACGCTGCCGAAGAAGAAGCTGAGCAGGGTGTGGCCGAGGACGGCCGCGCGGATGCGCGAGGTGCGCACGTCCGAGTCGGACGTCGCGAACGAGGTGCCGACCGTGAACGCGGGGTAGGCGAACTCGATGTAGGCGGGGTCGTCGCGCGTGTGGAAGTCGATGGGCGGCTCCGACCCGCTCTCGCCCTCGTCTTCGTCCTCGTAGAAGAGGGCGGCGTATCGCAGCATGAAGGTCAGCTGGATCAGGGTCCACGACCCGAAGACGGCCGCCCGTCCGATCCCCGCGTTGATCGCGCGGGTGAGCGGATCGAAGCTCGCGGCGAGCAGCATCGCGCCCATCCCGGCGACCGACGCCAGCGCCGCGACGATGTGGAGCGCGTCCCGCACCGCGCGGCGTGGATCCTCGCGCTGCGCGTGCCGACGCGTCTCGACCGCGTCCAGCCCGCCCACGGAGAGCGCCACCCACAGCACGTGCGCCGCCACGAAGGCGATCCACCCGACGAGGGCGGCCGTGAGCCACGGCAGGGACCCCGTCCCGTCCGCGGCGGGCGACAGGAGGAACCAGGTCGCCAGGCCGGCGCCGACGCTCACGACGACCGCGCCGAGGAACCGGTTGCGGTCCCTCAGTCAGAATAGGCGTGCGCGGGTGCTCATGGGGCCGTCCTGGCAGGGAGGGGCCGTGATCGCCCGGCGGCGCTCTGCTCGTCGGATGCGGCGCGGATCCCCGAGGCGCGGCCGCGTCCGGCGACGCGGTCCGTCGCGTGGGCGGCGCCTGGACGCCGACCGTGCATCGCTACCTGCGCCACCTCAGGCGCGCAGGGATCGACGGGGCGCCGGAGCCGCTCGGCTTCGACGGCGCGCACGAGCGCCTGACCTTCATCGAGGGCCGCGACTGCGACGCCGCTGCGGATCGGGCATGCGCCCGCGCCCGCGAGACGGCCGCGGCTGGCGCCGCGGGAGCAGGCGCGACCGTCCCGCCCCGGCTCAGCGGCCGGGACGGAACGGTCGAGGTCTCAGACGCGCTCCGCCCTCATCCGCGCGGTGCGGCGAGCGCGCACGGCGAGCACGACGCCGCCCGCGAGCAGGCCCGCAGCGAGCCAGGCGATCATCGCATCGGCCACGCCGCCGGTCGGCGCCAGGTCGTCGGGGTCCTCCCCCGTGCCCGCCTGACCCCCGCCGGAACCGTCCGGATCGTCACCCGCACCATTCGAGTCCTCACCGGAACCGTCCGAATCATCACCGGATCCGCCCTGGCCGCCGCCCGAACCGTCCGATTCATCGCCCGCGTCGCCCTGGTCGTCGCCCGAGTCGCCCTGGTCATCACCCGCATCATCCGAGTCGCCCGGCTCCTCACCCGGGCCGTCCCCGGCCGCGGATGCCGTGATGCGGATCTCGTCCGCTCCGGCGGCGGGCCCGAACAGCGTCGGGTCGTCGGGCACGAAGGCCAGCGCGTACGCGTGCTCTCCTTCTTCATCCGGCGTCACCGCGGCGGTCGCCGAGCCGTCGGCGACATCCGCACGGGCGATCTCGTCACCGGATCCGGCCTCGGAGACCACGATCTCCCCCGCGGCGCCGGGATCCACCGAGACGGCGATCTGGACGGTCTCCCCGACCTCGACTGCATCCGGGGCCTCCCCGCTGACGGCGGGGACGACCGGGTTGACGACGTCGGTGGCCACCGCGAACACGTGCATGTTCGGCGCGGACGGCAGGACGATCTCGGCGAGGACCTTGTCCTCGGGCACCGAGACGGGGGCCGTGGCGTACACGCCGCAGCCGATGTGCTCTGCGCCGGTGCCCTGTCCGCGCTGGCCCGGCTTAGCGACGGAGATGTTGCCCTCCGACGGGCTCCCCGTGCACCAGTCGCTGAGCTCGACGGCCTCCTCCTGCGTCGTTCCGTCGGAGAACGCGAGCGTGAGCGTACCCGACGCGGCGTCGTTGTTGGCCGATCCGATCAGGCTGATGCTCCGGGTCCGCTTGTCGGAGAGCGGCACCTCGATCGTCTGGCCGTCGGCGCGGACGTTGTCGGGCTCGCCGGGCGCGACCGCGGGCAGGACGAAGGTCAGATCCGTTCCCGGAACGGATCCGCCGGCGCCCTGGATGAAGCCGCCGTCCGCGAGCAGGTCGCGCAGCAGGTAGTTGCCCTGGCCGTCGAAGTCGGCGTTCGCCTCGCCGACGTCGCCGATGCCGACGTTGTCGAAGGCGGGGGCGAGCCACGCCTCGTCGGCGATTGCCACGGTGACGGCCTGCTCGACGCTGTGGCCGGCGTCGTCCGTCACGGTCGCCGTGACGGGGTAGCGCCCCGACACGAAGCCGTCCGCCGCCCGCACCGTCACCGGCACGCGCGCGACGACGGGAAGTCCGCCGGATTCCGCCTGCCAGACCTCGGGCTCGCTCTCGACGGAGATCGCCGACGAATCCGACTCGAGCGAGATCGTTCCGCTCGCCTCGCCCTCGCTCTGGGCGATGACCGCGACGTCGAACGTCGTGGACTCCCCCGGCGCGACGACGGGCACGGCCGGGTCGGCGGCCGTCATCAGCCGCGAGGGCGTCTCCGTCGGCGGGTTGAGCGCGCCCGGCGCGCTCCCCTCGCCGGTCGCCCAGTCCGAGGGATCCGCTCCGACGTCGAAGGAGATGACGCCTGCTCCCGTGAGCTCGGATCCGCGAAGGTAGCCGCGCTCGAGAGGCGCGTCGCCCACACGGACCGACTGGATGTATCGCGCGTCGTCCGACACCCCGGGTGCCTCCACCGTCAGAGAGGAGGCGCCGGCGTACTCGCTGTCGAGGGCGATCTCCACGGAGGGGAAGGCGGGAGTCGCGAGCGCCCAGACGTCGTCGCCGGGGACGGCCGGGTAGATGCCGATGGAGGCGAACACGTACCAGGCCGACATGGTGCCCAGATCGTCGTTTCCGGTCACGCCGTCGGGGCCGTCGGTGAAGAGGGTCCGAGCGCCCCGGAGCACGTCGGCCGTCTTCCACGGCTGGCCCGTCCACAGATAGGCGTACGGCGAGTGCAGGCCGGGCTCGTTGTTCGGGTTGTAGGTGTCCTGGCCGTAGTAGTCGTACGTTCCGTTCACCCACCGCTCCCGCGCGGTCGTCTCGGGATCCTCGACGAGCTCGTCGTAGACGAAGAGGTCGTCGAGACGGCTCTCGGCGGCCTCAGCGCCGCCGAACACGTCGATCAGCCCCGGGTAGTCGTGGGGGGCCATCCACGCGTACTGCGGGGAGGTCCCTTCGTGGAAGCCGTCCGTGTGCGCCGGGTCGGGGTCGCCGACGAAGAACCCCGACCGGTCGCGCGGGCGGAAGCTGTCGGTGGTCGTGTCGAAGATCGCGCGATAGTTCTGCGCGCGCTGGGCGTACCGATCGGCGTCGTCGTCGTGTCCGAGCTCGCGCGCCATCATCGCCAGCAGCCCGTCCGAGAGCGCGTACTCGAGGGTGGCCGAGGCACCGTGGTGCAGGTCGTAGTCTCCCGGGCGCCCGTTCTCGTTCGGCTGATGGGGAACGTAGCCCTGCTCGAGATACACCGGGTTGCCGACGCGGCCGTTCGCGGGCGACTCCTCCGGCGGCAGGTTGTCGGCGTTGTGCGACAGGATCGCGTAGGTCTCCTCCTCGTACCCCTCCAGGAGCCCCTGCTTCCAGGCGCTGACGAGGAACGCGGTGCCCGGGTCGCCGGTCATGACGTTCGTCTCGACCGGCCCGTACCCCCAGCGCGGCAGCACGCCGTACTGCTCGGCGGCGGTGATGAGCGAGAGCGCCATGTCGCGGGACTCGTCCGGCGCCAGCAGGAAGAGGAGCTGCTGCTGGGTGCGGTAGGTGTCCCACAGCGAGTAGTTCTGGTAGTAGGTGAAGTCGTCGGCGACGTGGATCTCGCCGTCCCACCCGCGATAGCGCCCGTCCGCGTCCGATCCCGTGTTCGGAGCGAGGAAGCTGCGGTAGAGGGCGGAGTAGAACACCCGCGCCTCGTTCTCGTCGTCCCGCGGCACGTCGATGGTGCGCAGGCGCTCCTCCCACGCCGCGTCCGCCGCGACCCGCGCCTCGTCGAAGGTCGCGCTCTCCGCGGCGAGGTTGCCGACGGCGCCGTCGGCGTCGACGTAGCTGAGCGAGGTGACCGCCTCGACGGTCTGATCCGAGGTGGCGTCGAAGGTGACGTATGCGCCGGTCCGCTCGCCGTCCGCCGACGCGCCGCCCTCCGAGACGTCGTCTCCGTCCCATGTGCCGTGCGCCTCGAACGGCCGGTCGAACGTCGTGCGGGTGTGCACGGTGAACGGCTCGGTGTCCTGGCAGAAGCCGCGGGAGGTGATCGTGGTGTCGATCGTCGTGTCGTCGACGATCTCGACCGACGAGTGGTCGACCCGGTTGAGCGCCTGCCCGGGGTTGATGAGGACCTTCGCGTCATCCGTCTCGGGGAACGTGTAGCGCTGCACGCCGGTGCGCTCGGTCGCGCTGAGCTCGACGTCGATCTGCCCGTCCGGCGCGTCCAGCTGGACGCGGTAGTAGCCGGGCGCGGCTTCCTCGCCCTCGTGGCTGTAGGTCAGCGCGTAGTCCGCGTTGTTCGTCGACTCGATGTCGCCGGTGGTGGGCAGGACGGGCAGGAGCCCTCCGATGGGGCACCCCACGCCGGAGATGTGCACGAGGGAGAATCCGCGGATCCGGTCGTTGCCGTATTCGTAGCCGACGCCGTGGCCGTTGTCGGGCGAGAACTGCACCATCCCGAAGGGCACCGCGGCTCCCGGGTAGGTGTTGCCGTCGTCCTTCGTGCCGATGAACGGGTTGACGTACGACGTCAGGCTGACGTCGTCGTCCGGTTCCTCCGCGGCGGTCGCCGTCGGCGCGGCCAGCGCGCCGGCGGCGGCGATTCCGAACACGGCCGCGGCGGCGACGAGGCCGCGTGCGGCGCTCCGTGATGTACGTCGAAACATTCCTCTTCCTGTCTTCGATGGGACGCCGGTGTCGGCATCGAGATGCGAATGCGCGGTCAGTCCTGCTCGCCGCCGAGGGCGGCCGCGCCCCGTCGGCGCGTCATGCCGGGCGCGACCAGGGCGATCGCGCCGGCCAGCAGCAGGGCGATGCCTGCGGCGATCGGCCAGGCCACGTCGCCGCCGGTCGGGGCGAGGTCGTCGCCATCCCCCGGGGTCGTTCCCTCGCCGTCGCCGTCACCGCCGGGGCCCGTGCCGGGAGGGCCGGACGGATCGCCCGGCTCCGCGGGGTCGGCCGGGTCCGTCGGATCACTCGGGTCGCTCGGATCCGTCGGATCGGCGGGGTCGGTCGGATCGCCCGGGTCGCCCGGGTCGGTGGGGTCACCCGGATCCGTCGGGTCGGTCGGATCCGTCGGGTCCGTCGGGTCGCCCGGATCCGTCGGGTCGGTGGGGTCGCCTCCGTCGCCGTCGGACGAGAACGTGTGCGACCACTCCGTGGTGATCCCGGGGGCGAAGACGTAGCCGTCGGCGGGCTGCGCGACGACGGTCACCGTGCCGCTGGCCGGGTGGGCGCCGGGCTCGACGACATCGCCGTCGACGAGGAAGTCGACGCCGTCGACCGACGGCACCGTGTAGGCGTCGTTCTCCGTTCCGGGCTCGTCGGCGAAGACGACATCGGGGATCTCGGAGACGACGACCGGCTCGCCCGGTGCCTCGTCGCCCGCCGAGCTCGCGAGGGTGAACACGTGCAGATCGTCGTTGGTCGGGAAGGTCACGCCGGTGATGAGCGCGCCGTCCGGCGCCTCGACCCGATCGGTGGCGAAGACGAAGGCGCGGTCCTTGTCGCCGTTGCGACGGTCCATCTGGGCGATCGTCGTGTTGCCCTCGACGGGCTCATCGTCGTCGGTGGGGAAGATCCAGTCGCCGAAGACGAGCTCGACCGTCATCGTGGATCCGTCCGACAGCGACAGCACGGCGTCTCCGGTCTGGGTGCCGTTGGTGGCGGTGCCGAGGAACGCCAGCGCGGACGCCGGCTCGGCGAGGGTGATCTCCTGCCCGTCGGCGGTCAGCGTGTCGCGCATGCCGGCCGGCACGTCGGGCCACGTGTAGCTCAGGTCGTGGACCTCGCCCTGCTCGCCCGGCGCCAGGCCGACCTCGGCGAGCGCCTGCCGCGACAGGCTGTTGCCCTGGCCGTCGAGGTCGCCGGGACCGGGATTCGATTCGTCCGCGCTGCCCACCGTGTTGTAGGCGGCGAAGAGACCGTCGGGATCGACGGCGCGCAGGGTCACGGGGGCGACGGCGGCGCCGTCGTCGGCGGACAGCGACAGCGTGCGGAAGCCGTCGAGGTCGGCGGGCACGTCGATGTCGACCGTGCCGTCGGCCCGGCCGGCGTCGTCGACGTCGAGCTCGACGGACCCGAGCACGTCGCCGCCGTCGATCGACGCCTCGACCCGCACGGGGCCCTCTCCGCCGTCGAAGCGCTGCACCGTGACGGGCACCTCGCCCGACGCACCGGGCGCCACCGAGACGTCGCTGACCGAGGATCCGATGATGAGGTCGTTGCCGCCGTCGGTCATCGACGGGGGCGCGGAATCGAGACCCGTCCCCCAGTCGGACTCCGGCGAGGATTCGAGCGCGTACTCGACGACGCCTCCGTCGCGCCACAGGTCACCGGGCAGCCACGTGTTCTGCAGCTCTTCCCCGTCGTATGCCGCGCCGGCGATGTACCGCTGACCGGAGGAGGCGCCGGGCGCGAGGATCTCGACCTCCCGGTCGCCGAGGTCGAAGACCACCCGGTCGAATCGGGGCGTGTTCAGCGCCACGATGTCCGACCCCGGCGTCGCGGGATACATGCCGACCGCGGCCCACACGTACCAGCCGCCCATCGCACCGAGGTCGTCGTTGCCCGGCTTGCCGTTCGGGTGGGGCTGGAAGGAGCTCTCGATCACGGCGTCGACGAGCTCGCTCGTCCGCGAGGGCTGGCCGATGTAGTCGTACAGCCACGGGACGCCCAGACCCGGCTGGTTTCCGATCCATAGGTGGTCGGAGTTGCCGCCCGTGTTGTGCTCGGAGGTGAACTCGTCGAGCATCGCACCCATGGCGTCCGGCCCGCCCAGCGCCTGCGAGAGCGCCGCGACGTTCTGGGGAACGAGCCAGGTGTACTGGAGATCGGTCCCCTCGTCGAAGCCGGCCTGGCCGAATCCTCCCTCCGACGGGATCACGAAGGATCCGTCCGCCGTCCGCGCGGCCGCCCGCTGGGTCGCCGGGTTGAACACGTTCTGCCAGTACTGGGCGCGCGGCACGAAGTCGGCCGCCACGTCGTCGTGCCCCAGGCGGCCGGCGAACTCGGAGATCGCGTAGTCGGCGATCGAGTACTCGAGGGTGGTCGAGGCGCCGACGATCTGGTGGTCTCCGCGGAAGGGCTCGGTCTGGGGGCCGTATCGGAGATCGAGGTACGACTCGATGCCGGGGCGCTGCTCATAGCCGTTCGCCGCGGCGCCGGGTTCGTTCGCGCCCTTGAGCATGTACTCCAGCGCGGTCTCGGTGTCGAAGTCGTCGGCGCCGAAGGCGTGCATCGACGAGATGAGCGCGGGGATCGGATCGCCCGTCATCTGCCCCGTGTAGTCGTTGGCGACGGGCCACTTGGGCAGCCATCCGCCCTGCTCGGCGTTGTTGACGAGGGTCTGCGCCATGTCGGACGCGACGCCAGGGTCGAGGATCGCCTGGAGCGCGCCGAGCGAGCGGTAGGTATCCCACCCGGCGTAGTTCGCGTACTGCGTGTGCCCGGGCTCCACCTCATGGATCTCGCCGTCGAAGCCGATGTACCGGCCGTCGGCGTCGTTGAACGTGCTCGGGAAGAGCTGCGCCTGATAGAGCGACGTGTAGAACATCGTCAGATCGTCGGCGTCGGACTCCGAGACGCGGACCTTGCCGAGATTCTCGTCCCACGCCGCCTGGTTGTCCTCGACGACCTTCTCGAAATCCCAGTCGGGGATCTCCGCGTCGAGGTTCGCCTGCGCGCCCTCCGCGCTCACGTACGAGATGCCGACCTTGAGCTTGACCGGATCCAGCTCCTGCCCCGGTCCGAACTCGAGCCACGCGCCGGAGCGCTTGTCGTGCGCCTCGCGGCGGAGGTCCTGCTTGTCCTCGCCCTCCCAGGTGCCGAAGTGGATGAACGGCTGGTCGAACTCCATGGCGAAGTAGAGCGTGTGCTGGTTGTCGTTGCCGCAGAATCGGCCGGACGTGACGGATCCGGTGAGGGTGTCGTCGCCGACGATCTCGACCTGCGAGTCGGAGACGTCGGCGAGAGACTCCCCCGCCTTGATCAGGATGCTGCCGTGATGCGGGCCCTCGAAGTCGAAGGTCAGCGCTCCCGCGCGGGTGGTGGCGGCGAGCTCGACCTCGGTGGATCCCTCGTCGTGGGAGTCGAGCGCGACCTGATAGCGCCCCGCCTCGGCGGTCTCGTCGTCGTGGGAGAACGACGAGGTGTAGTCCCACGGCTCGTCGCCGAAGTCGCCGATGGCCGGCATGATCGGCACGTCGCCGAAGACCCAGCAGCCCGCGGACGCGTGGGTGAGGCTGAACCCGCGGATCTCGTCGTGCTGGTATCGGTACCCGGCGTAGGCGCCCGGGGTGTCGGGCGACAGCTGCATCATCCCGTAGGGCATCGCGACCCCGGGGAAGTTGTTGACCTCGGCGACCGCCGGCGAGTTGCCCGCCTCGCCGGTGCCGATCATCGGATCGACGTACTGCACCGGATTCTCGACGAGATCAGGGAGATCCCCGGTATCGGCGACCGCCGCGCCACCGCAGAGCGCAGCGCCGCCGAGCACCGCCGCGACGCCGATCGCGGTCGCCCTCGTGAGGTTCTTCTTCGTACCCATCGCACGCTCCATCGCTTGGGGGCCGTTGCGGACGCCGACACTGGCGCCGTCGAGGAGGTAGACTACTCAGGGGCTGACAGCGCTGTCAATAGGTGGATGCGCGCATATCGACGCGATGGCGGCGTCATCGCGTCGATATGCGCGCGAAGGCATGCACCCGCGGGTCACGCCCGGCTCGGGGCGCTTTCTGCCCTCCCGTAGGTGAGATATCCCTCGTCTCCCGGCGTGTAGAAGGTGTCCGGATCGGCGGCCGTGAGGGGGGACACCGGAACGCAGGCGCTCGGGCAGGTCGGGATTGGCGAGGAAGGCCCGCCCGAACGAGATCAGATCCGCCCCATGACCGAGCCACCGCTCCGCGTCGGCGAGCGAGGACGGGTGGGCGCTGTTCGTCGACGAGGGGTTCACGATGAGCGCGCCGGGCCAGAAGCGCCGGAGGTCGCGGAGCACCCCCTCGTCGGGACCCGCCGCGAAGTGCACGTACGCGAGACCCAGCGGGGCGAGCGCCGTCAGCAGGGCGCGATACAGCTCAGGCGCGTCCGACTCCCCCGCGTCCCAGATGCCGGCGCCGGGCGAGAGGCGGATCCCGACGCGGTCCCTTCCGATCGCGTCGACAGTCGCCTCGGCCGCCTCGACGGCGAATGGGATGCGCCCCGCGATCGTTCCGCCGTAGCGATCCGTTCGCTGATTGGCCGTGTCGGAGAGGAGCAGGGCGATCAGGTAGCCGTTGGCACCGTGCAGTTCGGCCCCGTCGAAGCCGGCATCGACCGCGCGACGGGCGGCGTGCGCGATCGTCGACGCCAGCCCCGGGATCTCTGCCGTGCCGAGCGCGCGCGGAACCGGCGCAGGAGCAGGCCCCGTGGGCGTGAGCACCCGGACGTCACGCGCGGCCAGCGCCGACGGCGCCTCGGGATGGTGGCCGGTCGTGTCGGGGTGGCTGATGCGACCGGCGTGCATGATCTGGGCGAAGATCCGTCCGTCGGCGCCATGGACGGCGTCGGTCACGCGCCGCCACGAGAGCGCCTGCTCATCGGTGACGAGTCCGGGCTGCATCGGGTTGGACTGGCCGGCGGCGCTGGGCTGGATTCCCTCGGTGACGATGAGGCCGGCGCTCGCGCGCTGCGCGTAGTAGGCGGCCATCGAGTCGGTCGCGAAGCCCTGCGCGTTCGAGCGCAGACGTGTCACCAGTTCGTTCCTCACGCCCAACCCGTCTTACGGGGGATCAGGTCTCTGGCGGCGCGACTTAGTGCAGACGATCGAGCTCCGCTTGCTCCGCCCAGGACAAGCCTGCGACGCTCAAGATGACCTTGGCGACGATGGCCGCCGCGTCTTGTGTCTCGAGGCGGAGCCCGCGCAGCACCGAGCGCGCCGTTTCCTCGATGAGGAGGGCGAGCACCTCTGGCAGCACGTCTTGGCGGAAGACACCCGATCGGACTCCGTCGTTGGTGATCTCGCGGACGCGACGCCGCAGTGGTTCGAGAGCGCGAGCGGTGTCGGCGACGTGGTGGTCGTCGAGCGCGATGTTCGCCAGGGCGCGCACCGTCGAGACCTCGTGCCACAGACCCACGGCTATGCGGGCGAGGGCGATACGCGGGTCCGTGTCCGCGTTGGCCTCGGCGATGAGGTTGAAGCGTTCCGCGCCGATGGCGATCACTTCGCGCAGCAGGCTTTCACGGTCGGCGAAGTGCCCGTAGAGTGCACGCCGGGACAGGCCCGCCGTATGTGCGATCGCGTCCAGCGAGGCGTGCGGGTTCTCGGCGAGAACCGTCTGTGCGGCGTGGAGCAGCGCTTCGTGGTTGGTGGCGGCGTCGCGACGGCGGGCGCGTGGTGGCGGCGTGGCGCTCGGCGACGGAGAGTCGTCTGTGGGCATGTGAACGCTCATATCGCCACTCACATCAGCTTCGTCGACTCGAGGGCCTCAGTCAGGCCACGGTTGTAGGCCACCAGCGGACGTCGCAGGACGAGCCCGAGGAGGAGCGCGGGAAGCACGAACAGGGCAAGCATCCCGAGTGAGATCCAGAAGTCGGCTGCATAGACGCCCGCGATGGCCGATCGCATGGCTCCGATCGCGTATGTCGCAGGAAGGAACGGACTGATGTTCTGGAACCACTCCGGCACGAGCTCCAGAGGATACGCTCCTCCCGAACCAGAGATCTGGATGACCAGCAGCAGCACGGACAGGGCTTTCCCGGCGTTGCCGAAGGCGACCACCAGCGTGTAGACGATGAGCGTGAACACGAGCGACGTGACCCAGCCCGCCAGGATCATCAGAAGCGGATGCGCAGGTTCGATCTTGACGAAGAGGATGAGCCCGAGCGTGACGAGCGTGCTCTGCGCGAGACCGACGAGCGCGAAGATGCCGTATCTTCCGAGGTACTTCCGCGTCGGCGTGAGCTCGGCGCGGCCGGGAAGCGTCTCGCCGTTGACGTCGGCGCGGATCGTCACCGTCATCAGCAGAGCGCCCACCCACAGGGCGAGGATCGTGTACAGCGGAGCCATGGCCGCGCCGAAACTCCCGACCGGGAACGCGGCGATGCGGTCGACGCCTACGGGGTCGGCCAGCGACGCGGCGAGGACACCAGGATCGGAGCCGATGATCTCGCTGAGCTCACTCAGATCGCCGGTGTCAGCCGCGTCGCCCAGTGCCCGTTCGATCTCGTCGAATCTGTCGGCAGTGTCGTCGAGCGAGTCGGAGAGCCCCTCCGTCACGGTCTTCGCGCCGTTCATCGTCGAGAGCACCGAACCGGATGCACCCGAAAGGCTCGATGACATCTCGTCGATGTCCGCACGCAGCGCGGAGATGTCGGATCCGATGTCTCCGAGTGTCGACGACAGTTGGTCCAGCTGCGGCTTCAACCCGTTCGTGTAGGCGCTCTGTGCGTCCCCGATCGCGCTCTGGGCGTCCGCGATCGCCTCCTTGATCTCCTGATGGGAGCTCTGCGTAGATTCGTTGCCCTCCTCGACGTCGCGCGCGGCCTGTTCGAGGCGGTCGTGCACCGCCTGTTGACGTGCGATCGCATCGTCGAGCGCGTCGACGACCGCGTCGAGGCTGCCCTGTGCGGACTCCGGCAGAGCGGGGGCGATGTCCGTCTCGACGGTGTCGCGGAGGGACTCATACCGGTCGATCTGGTCCTGTACGCGATCGGCGAGGGTCTCGAGCACCGTCACACGCTCTCCGCTGAGCGTGTCGAGTTCGGAGTAGAGGTCATCGATGCGATCCCCCACCGTGTCGTAGCTCGACGCGGTCGCCGAGAGCGCCTGCGTCACCGACTGCGTCGCGGTACGCAGCGTCGATCGGAGCTCGTCCACGGCCTTGCTCCCGCTGCCGACCGCGTTCGACGCGTCGTCGAACGCGTCGCCGGCGCCATCGACCAGACTCGACGCACTGTTCACCACCGGAATGCTCGACTCGATCAGCGTCGTGAACATGTCCGCCGTCTGCGCGCTGGAACGCAGCTGCGTGGACACGTTCGCGACGCGCGCTTCCAGGCGGGTGAGAGCAGCCTGGGTATCCGCGTCCGTGAGGTAGTCGGAGACCGAGGAGGTCAGGCCCAGGGCGATCTCGCTGAGCGTCTGCGTGAACGTCTCGGCGATCAGGGACGAGACCCCCTCCGCGCCCTGCTCGGTGATCTTCGGAGCCAACGCGTTCTTCTTCTCGTTGGTGAACAGCGCGATGTCCGTGTGATCCGCCCCATCGACGTAGAACGTCATCATGTCGGTGCTGAACGACGGCGGGAGGACGATCGCCGCGTAGTAGTCGCCCGACCTGGTTCCGTCGATCGCATCCTCTTCGTCGGTGATGACCCAGTCGAGGTCGTCGTTCGCCCGCAACGCCGACAGCACCTGTTCGCCGACGTTGATGCGGATGGGCACGAGGTCACTCTCGTATCCCTCGTCGGTGCTCGCGACGGCGACCTTCAGATTGCTCGTGTTGTCGAACGGATCCCAGGTCGCGATCACGTTGAACCAGGTGAAGAGCGAAGGTATGACGACGAGGCCGAAGATGACGATACCGGCCATCACGTTCCGGGTCGCATGACGCACGTCGCGGAGCGTCAGGTCGAAGATGTCTCTCACGCGCGCTCCTCGCCTTCATCGGCGGGGCCGGTCTCGTCCTGCTCGTCGACCACATCGAGTTCGGTCGTCTCCGCGTCCGGATCCGGCTCGTCCCGTTCGGCGGGCTCGCCAAAGGCGAAGATCTCGTCGAGCAGATCGGCCTCCTCGTCCGGCCCCGCGGGGGCATCTCCCTCGTCGATCTCGACCGTCTCCGCGGGCACATCGATCCTGGTCGTCTCCGCTGACGCCTGCGCCGCGTCCTCCGCGAGGTGGCCTGCCCCCCCGGCGAGGATGACCTCTCGCAGCTCGGCGTCCTCCAGCGCCGCGACCGCGTGGGCGCGGGCGAAGCTCTGCTTGGTGTACTCGATGGCCACGAGGAACCCGATGACGAGCAGGCACCACAGGCTCCACAGACCCAGCAGAAGCGCCTTGCCCTCCGGGAACAGCCATGCGACGACAGCCAGCAGCAGCATGCCCGCAAGACCGACAACCAGCGTTGCCCGCAACAGCGTCGGATAGTGCCGGGTGAACGGCCGAGCCCGGCGGACGAGCTCGTCGCGGTACTCCCGACGGTCGGACAGCGCGTGGATCACCTGGCTCAGGCGGTACCCGGTTCCGGTCACCTGCACCTTCTCACCGATCAGGAGATCGGTCGAGGCGATCTCTCTGTTGAACAGGACGTGGAGGTTCGCCAGGCGGCGCCTCAGCACGAGGCCGAGCAAGAACGCGAGGGCGACGAACACCGCGAGCGCGCCCATGAACCGCCAGTAGTGGTTGCCGTAGAAGCCCGCGATCGTCTCGCGCATGGCATCGATGCCGTACGAGAAGGGCAGAAGGGGATAGATGGCTCTGAAGAAGTCCGGCATCATCTCGATCGGATACAGGCCCGACGCACCGGGAATCTGCATGATCACCAGCAGGATGCACAGCCCCCGACCGACATGCCCGAAGGCGACGCACAGGGCGTAGATGATGCTCACGTAGGCCAGCCCGATCAGCACGGCCGTGCCGACGAACGCAACAGCGCTCGCCGTTTGCACACCGATAATGAGATTGCCGATCGAGACGATCAACGCCTGGGCGACGGCGAGCATCGCGAACAGACCGAAACGCCCCAGATAGGCCTCGCGCACGCTCACGCCTTCGACGCCCTCGGTGTCGACCTCAATCTTGAAGATCACCATGAGCACGAAGGAGCCGATCCACAGCGAGAGGTTCGTGAAGAGGGCCGCCATCGCGGATCCGTATGACGACACCGGGAAGAGGATCTGCTCATCGACCTCGACCGGCGAGGCGATGAACTGCGCGATGTCGTCGGGGTCCAGACCGGTGAGGGTGCTCAACGCCCCCAACTCCGACGCGGCGACGAGCGCCTCGACGTCGGTGCGCGCCGTCTGAACGCTCGACTCGATGTTCGCGATGTCGTCGTCGAAGCTGCCGAGCGCCACCGAGGTCGACGCCAGCTGTGCATCGACCCCGAGCAGCAGTTCCCCCGCCTGCGCCAGCACCCGACGCTGCGACCCGACGGCGGCCGAGAACTCGCCGGCGCTCTCCGACAACTGCGACATCGCGCTGTTGAGCGCGGGCAGGTTCTCGGTGAGCGCTACGCGCAGGTCGACGGCGGCCGACTGCGTGTCCTGCATGGCACCGTCCACGGCATCCGCGGCCGTTTGAAGCGCCTGAACGGTCTCGGCCGCGCTGGAGCTGAGCTGAGACAGTTCTGAGAGGAGCTGTTGATCGGCCGCGTTGCGCTCTTCCAGGGCCTCGATCACACCGGACAGCCGCTCCGCCGTGTCCGGATCGAGGTCTGCGTCGTCGAGAACCGTCCGCAATTCGGCGATCGCCGCCTCGTTCGACTCCAGAACCCCCTGCAGATCCTCGATTGCGGCTTCCACCCGCACACCCGCGGCGTCGAGGCTCTGAGTCAGCTGCGTGACCGAGGTGTTCGCGCTCGACGAGGCGTCTGCGAGCCGAGTCGTTCCCTGCAGGTACGCGGCCGTCGCTGCGTCTGTGAAGTCGATCACCTGGGTCCGCGCCTCCGCGATGATCCCCTGCGTCTCGTCGATCGCCTGCTGCACGTCTCCCAGCGTCGCGTCGATGTCGCCCAGCGTTCGCCGGGTCGACGAGAGGGACTCGCGGGACGAGTCGATCCCCTGCTGCAGATCGTCGATGCTCTCCCGTACGGAGGCGAGTCTCTGCGCCGTGCTGTCGAAGGTGTTCAGTGCACGATCCTGTGCGTTCAGCAGTCGCTGCTGCGCATCGTCGCCGGCGTCCCTGACCGCCTCGCTCGCGGCGGACGCGACCTCTTCGGCGAAGGCGGACGTGATCTGCCTGTCCAGCTCCGTGGCCCCGACGTCGGTGATCTTCGGCGCGATAGCGCTGGATTTCTCGTTGACGTAGTACTGCAGCGCCGGTTGGGTGAAATCACCGGTCGTGATGCTGAGGAGGTCCTCGCTGAAGCCTGCTGGGATGACGATCGCCGCATACGCGTCGCCGCGCTGGACTGCCTCGAGCGCTTCCTCGTCGGTCATGAAGTCCCAGCCGAGATCGTCGTTCCCCCTGAGCTGCTCCTCGACCTGATCCCCGATATTGACAGCACCTGTCAGATCGGACGTCGCGCCCTCATCGAGGTTCGCCACGGCGACGCTGACATTCTCCGTGTTCGAATACGGGTCCCAGAAGGCGCTGATGTTGAACCACGCGTACAGCGCCGGGGTTATGAGAACCCCGATCACGATGATCCACGCCTTGCGTACGCGGGCGAGTCGGCCGACGTCGCGCGCGAACACCTGCCAGCTCTTCTTCACGTCATCATCGTACATGAAACATGCACATCGATGTGCACAATGAGGAGCTGTGGCCTCGCCCGCCGTTCTTCGAAAGGCTCCTCGGGCGTGCCTGCACGCAGTCGCCCTATCGGGAGGCCGCCCTCCTCACACGCAGCCGCACCGGTCGCTCACCAGATGGAGAGGAACCGGTGCGGCTGGGGCACAGCTACAGACCGTACCCGGGCGGGGTCGCCCGGGTATCAGGCGAGCGCGTCGTCCTCCCTCTTGCGCTGGATCGTGTCGGCGAGTTCGGGGACGAGGCCGAAGTCGGTGAGGAGTTGTCCGATCTGGGTGTGGTCGAGCCGCTTGATGATGCGGTTGCCGACGAACTTCGGTCCGGGGAGTTCCACGGTCTCGCCGTCGCGCAGTCGCGCTGTGGCCTTCAGCAGGAACCGCAGATCGTACGTGGAGTTGAACACTTCGGGTACCCCGCGGTCGATGCCCAGCAGCTGGTGGGTCTGCTGCATGAGTAGGTGACATCTGATCTGGCTTGCCCGGGAGGGCTGGCCTGGAAGGATGGCATCGTGCCTAAGCCTTATCCGACTGAGTTCCGTGACGACGTCGTGCGCATCGCGCGGAATCGCGAGCCCGGCGTGACGATCGAGAAGATCGCGAAAGACTTCGGGGTTCACCCCATGACGCTCACGAAGTGGATGCGTCGCGCCGATATCGACGAGGGCAACAAGCCGGGGCAGACCCGAACGGAGACAGTCGAGCTGCGGGAAGCTCGCAAACGGATCCGGCTGCTCGAACAAGAAGTAGAGGTCCTCCGGCGAGCAGCCGCGTATCTGTCGCAGGCGAACCTGCCGGGAAAATGATGTACCCGCTCGTTGCCGAGCTCGCCGCGGACGGGATTCCTGTCGCGGTGTCGTGCCGGGTCCTCAAGCTCGCTCGCCAGCCCTACTACCGGTGGCTGAAGGCCCCGATCACCGATAGCGAAGTGGTGGAGGCGTATCGCGCGAACGCGTTGTTCAACGCGCATCGCGATGACCCGGAGTTCGGGCATCGCCTCCTCGCTGACGAAGCCCGCGATGCCGGTGAATCGATGGCTGACCGGACTGCGTGGCGCATCACGTCACGCAATGGCTGGTGGTCCGTGTTCGGGAAGAAGCGGGGCAAGAGCGGGAGAAAGCCCGGCCCGCCCGTTCATGATGATCGTTGCGCTGTTGTTGATGAACACGGTCGCGCCCGGGATGTGTTCGCCGCGACGCGGGCGAACGAGTTATGGCTTGTTGACATCACGGAGCACAAAACGAGTGAAGGCAAGCTCTATGCCTGCGCGATCAAAGACGCCTTCTCAGGGCGCATCGTGGGCTACTCGATCGATTCCAGGATGAAGTCTCGTCTGGCTGTCCAAGCCCTCGAGAACGCGGTCCAGATGCGCGGTGATGTCGCCGGCTGCGTGGTTCATTCGGACAGGGGATCTCAATTTCGAAGCAGGAAGTTCCTGCGCGCGCTTGCTCGTCACCGCATGGTCGGATCGATGGGTAGAGCCGGTTCCAGCGGGGA